>JBBSSC010000009.1:0-15956 GCA_038242465.1 Propionibacteriales bacterium
GCGGTCATCGGCATCATCATCGGCGTGCTCGTCTCCAAGCTCGGCATCCCGTCATTCGTGGTGACGCTGGCCTTCTTCCTGGGCCTGCAGGGTGTCACCCTCAAGCTGATCGGTGAGGGCGGCTCGGTACGGGTCAACCAAGAAGTCATCAGCGGTATCGCGAACAGCAATATGAGCATCCTGGCCGGTTGGGTCTCCGCGATCGTGATCATCGCTGCCTACGCGGCGCTCAGCCTGCTGCGTCATCGGCGCAAGGTCGCGCAGGAGTTGCAGCACCCGCCGTTCGCGGTCGTCGTCGCACAAGTTGTGGTTATCGGCGTCATCCTGCTGGCTGTCACGTACATCCTGAACCAGGACCGCAGCGTCAACGTGAACTTCCCGATCAAGGGCATCCCGTACGTCATCCCGCTGGTCATCATCTTGTTGATCCTCTGGACCTTCGCCCTCGGACGCACGACGTGGGGACGTCATGTGTACGCGATCGGCGGAAATGCCGAGGCCGCGCGCCGTGCGGGTATCAATGTCGACCGCATCCGCATCTCGGTGTTCATGATGTGCTCGAGCATGGCGGCGGTCAGCGGCATCGTCGCCGCGTCGTATGTCGGCAAGGTGTCGACGTCCTCGGGAGGCGGTAACGACCTGCTCTATGCGGTCGGCGCGGCGGTTATCGGCGGCACCAGCCTCTTCGGTGGCAAGGGCAAGGCGAGTAACGCCGTGGTCGGCGGCTTGGTCATCGCGACAATCGCGAATGGCTTGGGGCTCATCGCGCAGGCATCGTGGATCAACTTCGTCGTGACGGGTGGCGTCCTGCTCCTCGCGGCCAGCGTCGACGCGATTTCGCGCAGGCGGCGTTCTGCGACAGGATTGTAGACATGGGGTCTGCCGGACGTGCAGGAGTCGGCACCAACCAAGAGGACGTTCGTCGGCATAACCTCGGGACGGTGTTGGGGCACGTACACCGCGCTGAGTGCTTGTCGCGGGCTGAGCTCACGGCGCGGATGGGTCTGAACCGCAGCACGATCGCGGGACTCGTGACCGAGCTCGAGTCGCTGGGTCTGGCTGAGCAGGCCAAGCCATCGGGCGCTCGAATCGGCGCCGGGCGGCCGTCCGTCGAGGTCCGTGCCCGCAACGGCGCCTATGTGCTAGCGGTCGACCTGCGGGTCGATGGGCTGACCGTGGCGCGTGTCGGGCTGGGTGGCGTCGTGCAGGCGCGGGCCACCGGCCCGGTCTCGCCGGGCCATGATCCGGAGGTCATCAGCGCATCCGTCGTAGAGCTGATGCGGCTCGTGGTCAAGGACGTCGAGCCGGGGGCGGCGCTCGTAGGGGTCGGTGTCGGTGTCCCTGGCATCATCCGTGCGGCGGACGGACATGTGCGGCTGGCACCCAACCTCGGTTGGCGTGACGTCCCGTTCGCGCAGATCCTCTCTGATCGACTCGGCTCGCTGGGTGTGCCGGTGCTTGGCAACGACGCAGATCTCGGTGCGCTCGCGGAGCATCTGCGGGGCGCGGGGGTCGGCGTCGAGGACCTGGTCTATCTGTCGGGCGAGGTCGGTGTGGGTGCCGGCGTCATCGTCAGCGGACACAAGCTCGAAGGTGCTGGCGGGTACGCGGGCGAGATCGGGCACCTGCCATTCCTCCCCGACGGCAAGCTGTGCCACTGCGGTGCGCGCGGATGCTGGGAGACCGAGATCGGCGCGGCGGCCATCGCGCTGGCTATCGGATGCCCGCCGGAGCGCCTGGGAGCACTGGGGGAGTACCTCGAGGCCGTGCACGAGGCATCGCCCGATCTGCGGGTCGTCGGACGCGCCCTCGGGCGTGGCCTGGCCGGCGTCGTGAACCTGCTGAACCCGCGGGTTATCGTCCTCGGCGGATATCTGCGCTCGCTGTACCCCCTGATCCGGGCCGATGTGGAGTCCGAGATGGCCGTGCACGCGCTGACCGCACCACGCGAACTCGTGCGGGTGACGCTTCCGGGCCTCGGCGGCGACTCGGTGCTGCACGGCGCGGCTGAGCTGGCCTTCGAGCCTTTGCTCGCCGATCCGGTGGGACGCCTCGCCGCAGCTTGCCTCGACGCTGAGGCCGCCCTCCGCTAAGGAGGGAGTTGTCGCACGAAATGCGCTGATTGATGACGCATGCGAGTGAACGAAACGGTCTTTCGCAGGACGGTCTATTTCTATCGAGCCATCGTCGCCTCATGCAACTCTATGAAAAGCTAGTTGTGTCAGACACGGGCCATGCGTCACCGGATAGCTGTCACCTTGGCTGGGTTGAGAAGGAGCTCTGCGACGATGGCGGTGTGACCTCACCTCTGGAGGCTGTCAGCTGGCCAGTACACACCGAGCGGCTCGTGCTGCGTCGTCTGAAGGACGGCGATCTCGGGCAGATCTTCGCTTATCGCTCCCAGACGCGGGTGGCCGAATGGATCGGGAGCGCTGCGGCTGACGTCACATCGCTGACCGAGCGCTTCGGTGGGGGCGAGACGGCCGTGATCGTGGAGCACGACGGGCAGCTGATCGGCGATGTCATGGTCAGGCTCGGGGATGCGTACGCGCAGCACGAAGTCGCCGGGGGAGCGCTGGCCTCGCAGGCCGAGCTCGGTTGGACGTTCGACCCCGCCCACCAGGGTCGCGGTTTCGCGACGGAGACCGTCCGCGCGCTGTTCGGCATGTGCTTCGACGACCTCGGGCTGCGCCGTGTCGTTGCTGCTTGTTTCGCAGCGAATGAGCCGTCGTGGCGACTGATGGAACGCGTGGGTATGCGCCGCGAAGCCCATCACATCGAGGACTCGCTCCACCGTGAACACGGCTGGCTGGACGAGTACGTCTATGCGCTCCTTGCCAGCGAATGGCGCGCATCCCGGTAAGAGTGGCCGTCGCGAATGTGTTTGATATCTACGTCGATCTATTGGCGCAGGTGTCCTGGCAAGAGCGGTGGTGGTTTGGAGCGGTACTCGTGTCCGGTGGGAGTTCGCCAGATCGTGGTCTTGCCTTCGGAGCGGACTGACCATCCTGGTTGATGCTTGATCGTGTGGCTGCGAGGGCAGAGGCCTTGACCGTTCTCCTTGACTGACAGTCCGCCACGTCCGTACTCATGGATGTGGTCGTCGTGACGGATCTTCAGGTCGCAACCGGGCTGACGGCAGAAGCGGTCGCGGGTACGGATGTGCGCCGAGGTGGTCCGGTCGAAGCGGCGTCGCCGCGGTTCACGGACGATCAGGGTGCCGTCGAGTGGGTCGATGAACAGCCGCCGCACTGACGCGCGGGGTGCTTTCGCGATGATCTCGTCGGCGACATCTGGTGCGATGGGTCCGTAGCCTTCGAGCTCGACCGGAGTGTCTCCGCCCGCGACGAGAGTTTTGGCGTCGAGGACGAGGTTAATTTCGACATCGCAGTCGTCGGCGTGTGCCATGCCGGTCACCCGTTCGACGAGGGTCTGGCTCATGATCTGACCCCGCGTGCGTGGATCGCCCGTGGACCGCAGGCCAGTTGCGTAGTCGTCCAGGGCCTTGAAAGCGGCGAGTATCTGCTCGGCCGGGCCACGTACATTCAAGATTGCAACGCCATCCTTTTCAGGAAACATCGACACTCGCTGGTCGGCCCTGTTCTTCTCTGCCCGCGCGTGGGCGGCTTCGGCATCGATCGCGATGACGTCTCTGGCCGTAGCGCGCCGCGCCTCGGCCGTCGTCATGCCCGGCAGCTTCGGCGCCAGTTCGGCGTCGACCAGAGGCACGTCGTCAATGTGTAGGGAGTCGACCTCGTTGGCGACCGCACGCGCGGTCGGCTCACTGATGACGCCGGATGCGAACAGCTTGAACACCTTCGGCATGCGTGCCATCGTCAACGCGACACCGAGCTGGGTGCCAGCCGCGGTCGGGCCGATGTTGCGAGCCATGCCCACCTCGCCTATCACTGACAGTGACGGATCACCCTTGCCGATACCCATCGTCTTCGACCGCTCGTCGTGCAAGCCAGCGATCTGCGCGAGCTGCTCAGCCTGCGCGGCTCGAATCAGCCGGTCGAGGCCCTTGATGGCCTCGACGCGGTGATAGCCACGCTCCAGCACAGGATCTTCGCCGAAATCGTGCGCGCGTACCTGACCGAGGACGGTCTCGGTGGGCGCGGTTTCGAACATACTTCCAACCTAGGAGCTCCCTCCGACACGCCCGTCGTGCAGCAGCGCCGTTGTCCACACGGACGCGCGGCAGGTGCGTCTTACGCCTACCGACAGGGGCGCGGGACCTACTTCACTGGCAAGCTCCAGAGCGTGCCGCCCGGTCGGAGGCTCAGGACGTGACCGACCGTCGTGTTGATGGCCGTCCAGTCATCCGCCAGCCAGGTCCCGCTGACCAACCGCTGCAGCTCCACGCGGGTCTTCGGTCCAGCGGGGGAGGTCGAACCTGCGAGGGTGACGGATGTGCCGGTCGCAACCTGGGGCGTTGAGGCGGTGAGAGTGGCGCTAGCCCGGCGGTCGATCGTGATGGTGCGGGACGCGGACGTCACAGCGCGCAGCTTATTGGTCTTTGCCGAACGAGCCCGACAGCTGGATTTTCCGTAGCCGGTCGCCACGAACGACCTCTTGAAGGTGCCCTTCGACGACGTGGTCTTGAGCGTCTTGAGCGTCTTCCACGATCATCCGGTGCGCCTCTCGATGCGGACGACGGTGCCCTTCGTCGACTTCGACACCCGCCCTGACAGTGTCACCTTCGTGCCGGCAACCACGCTGGAAGCCGAAACTGCGAACGTCGCCGTTCGCTTGGTTGGCCATCCGGGAAGTTTGACACCGCGGAACTCTATCGCGGCGAGGGGCGCGGGAGGACGATTCGAGACAAAGGGTCTCACCGCGACGGCTGAGTGCGCTTTTTGTTGTGGGGCTCGGGCGGTCAGAGAGGAGGAGCCCGGAGCTGTGGGCCCTGTCCGTACAGGCAACCTGTCGTCGCCGGTACTGGCTATCCACTGAGTAGGTCATTCGCGGGGGGAATGACTCACCCGATGTTGCACCATGGACTGTGGCAACGCTCCCACCGATACGATCTTGATCATCCTCCTAGCACAAGTGCTACCATGGATTTCATGGATACCGTTGGTCTTAGAGAACTTCGCCAGGACGCCTCCGATCTGGTACGTCGGGTCGAGGCTGGCGAGGAGATCACCATCACCGTCTCCGGCCGCCCCAGCGCCCGACTGGTCTCTGCGCAACCGATTCGTTGGAGGACGTGGGCGGAGGTCGAAGAACTGTTCCGCGGCCCTGTGGACGCTAATTGGGAGCGTGACCGCGACCTAGTTGACGATGAGGTCCGCGATCCGTGGACCACGCGATGACCAAGCTGCCCACCAGTTCCAGGCGTGCCGTTCTCGATACGAGCGTGGTTATCGCGGACAACGTTGCGCCGATCCCCGGCATCCTGGCGATCAGCGCGGCCACATTGGCTGAGCTTCAGTTCGGTGTTCTGGCGGCCAAGACCACAGAGATCCGCGCAGAACGGCTACGCCGCCTGAGCGTCCTGCAACACCACTTCGATGCCCTGCCCATCGATGAGGCCGTCGCAGTGAGCTACGGCCACCTCGCGGCCGCCGTCGTCGAGGCCGGCCGCCAGCCACGACGCCGAGTCATGGACCTGCTCATTGCCGCGACCGCACACGCGCATGACGCACGGCTCTACACCCGCAACGCCGCCGACTTCGTGGGCCTCGACGACCTCATCGAGGTCATCGCTGTCTGAGCCGCAGCACCCGCATCATTCTGAGCGGAATGCAGCACCGTGCGAGACACGCCGATTCTGGGCGGTATGAGCCATTGCGAAGCCTGGCGGGCTGTCCGACCACCGCGTCAAAGCGAGACGGTGCCCGTGAAGACGTCGGCCAGGGCGTGCTCGGCCGCGCCCAACGCCGCGGCATGGATACCGAGGGAGCTGAGGCGGATCTCGGGGAGGTGAAGGCTGGCCGAGGGGAGGCGCTCGGCCAGGACGGCTTGGGCGGCGGGGACGATGTGCTCGCCGAGGGGGACGAAGTAGCCGCCCAGGATGATCGCGGTTGGATCGAGGACGGCGGCCAGGGTGGTGAGGCCGGTGCCGAGCTCGTGGCCGACGACCGCAAGAGCGTCTCGCACGGCCGGATCGTTCGATGCCCGTTCCGCCACCGCGACAGCGGACTTCAGCGGGGTCTCGTGCTCGTCCATCCCCACCGCTGCGAGCATCGCACGGAGGCCGATCGAGGCCTCCCAGCAGCTGAGGCGGCCGCAGCCGCACAGGGCGTCGGGACGGCCGATGGGCATATGGCCGACCTCGCCCGCGAAGCCGGAACCCCCGCGAAGCAGCTGCCGGTCGCGGATGATGCCCGCACCGATGCCGATCGTGCCGGTCAGGTACAGCGAGTGGTCGACATCGGTCGCCACACCGCGGGACGACTCGGCGAGGGCGGCGCAGTTGGCGTCGTTGTCGACCGTCGTGGGGCAGGTGCCTTCGAAGGCGGTCTCCAGCTCGGCGGCCAGCGCGCGGCCGTTCCAATCGAGGTTCGGCGCCCAGGCGACGGTCCGGTTGTCGTGCGCCACGAGCCCGGGCACCGCCACGGTCGCGCGGACGACGGTGTGCCCTGCCGCGACCAGCGACATCCGCACCTCGGTGGCGAGGCGTACCAGCTCATCCGCGCTCGGCGGACGGCCTGCCGTCTCGACCGCACGCGTCTCGACGACCGCGACGCGTCCGGCGAGGTCGAGGGCCACCGCAGCGACATAGTCGACGTTGACCTCGAGCCCGAGGCCGAGGATCGACTCGCCCGCAAGCGTCACGGGCCGTCCGGGACGTCCACGGCCCGATGGCTCCGAACCGTCCTCGGTCACCGCGCCGGCCGCATCGAGTTCGCCGACGATCGTGCCGACCGTCGCCTTGGCCAGGCCAGTGCGCCGAGCCAGCTCGGTCCGCGTGGCCGGGCCGTGAGCGCGCAGTGAGCGCAGGACGAGGCCGGTGTTGCGGCGTCGGACGTGCTCCGTCGCGGTCGGGGCCTGGGTCATCGCACCCCGTACAGATGCTCGAGCGCCAGCTGGTCGAGGTGCTCGAATGCCGAGCCGCGGGCGGCCAGCTCTTCGGGATCGGCGAGCGGTGCCTGCTCGAGCTCCGCCCAGCCTTCGCCCTCGGCGAGCGTCGGCACCGATAGCTCGGGAAGCCTCGCGGTCTCCAACGCGGTCTGCACCTCGGGATCGGCGCGGAACGCCTGCACCTTGTCGCGCAGGATCAGGTAGTTCGTCATGCAGCCGGCCGCCGCGGCCCATACTCCGTTGTCGTCCTCGGTGCGCGGCGTCTTGAAGTCGAAGTGCACCGGACCGTCATAGCCGCCGGCAAGGATCGTGTCGACGATCCAGAACGCGCCACGCACATTCCCCGCGCCGAAACGCAGATCTTGGTCGTAGCGCGGTCCGTTCTGCCCGTTGAGGTCGATGTGGAACAGCTTGCCCTGCCACAGTGCCTGCGCGTAGCCGTGCGCCGCGTTCAGCCCCGCCATCTCCTCGTGGCCGACCTCGGGGTTGACGCCCACATTCTCCGGGCGGTCGAGCGTGCTGATGAACGCCAGTGCGTGCCCGACGGTCGGCAGCAGGATGTCTCCGCGTGGCTCATTGGGCTTGGGCTCGATCGCGAATCGCAGGTCGTAGCCCTTGTCATGCACGAACTCACCCAACACGTTGAAGGCCTCGCGGTAGCGGTCCAGGGCCGCGGCGACGTCCTTGGCGGCGCCCGATTCGGCACCCTCGCGACCACCCCAGCAGACGTAGACCTTGGCACCGAGCTCGGCGGCCAGCTCGATGTTGCGCATGACCTTGCGGATCGCTAAGCGTCGCACCTCGCGGTCGTTCGAGGTGAAGCCGCCGTCCTTGAACACGGGATGCGTGAACAGGTTCGTCGTCGCGGTCGTGACGACCAGGCCGTTGTCGTCGAGGCCCTTCTTCCAGCGCTGGATGATCGCATCGCGCGCGGCGTCGTCGGTGCCGAACGGGATCAGGTCGTCATCGTGGAAGTTGACGCCGTACGCGCCGATGCGTGCCAGGTTCTCGAGCGCGTAGATCGGGTCCATCGTGGCGCGGGTCGGCTCGCCGAACGGATCGCGTCCGCCGTAGGCGACGGTCCAAAGACCGAACGAGAACTTGTCGGACGGTGCGGGGACGGGGATGTTCATGGTGAGCCCAATCAGTAGGAAGGGTGTTCAATGCCAGTCGGATGTGCGGTCGCGAAGCCGTGCGTAGGCCTCACGCACGAGAGGGGTCGATGCGGCGTCAAAGGTCTCCGATGTCGGCGCGGCCCATGCGGGCGGTTCGGCGCTGCCGCTCAGTGCCCACGCGGCCTGGCGGGCGGCACCCAAGGCCACGTACTGGCCAGGCGCCAAGACGGTGACGGGCGCGCCGAGGATCGCGGGTGCCAGCGTCTGCACGGCGGTATTGCACGCGGCTCCGCCCACCAGCAGGATGCGCTGCGCTGCCTCGCTCGTCATCGCGGTCAGCAGGTCGACGGCATCGGCCAGCGAGCACAACAGCGACTCGAAGGCGGCCCGCGCGATGTCCTCCCTCGAGGTCGACGAGGTAAGCCCGGCCCAGGTTCCGGTCGCATCCGGACGGTTGGGGGTGCGCTCGCCGCCGTAGTACGGCGAGATGGTCAGCCCGTTCGCGCCCGCGGGGGCCAGGAGCGCCAGCTGGGCGAGCTCGTCATGGTCGACGCCGAGCAGGAGGCACTGCAGGTCGAGAATGCGGGCGGCATTCATGGTCGTCGCCATCGGCAGAAATCGCCCCGTCGCATCCGCGAAGCCCGTGACGGATCCGCTGCCGTCGGCGATGCGTGTCGCGCTGACGGCGGAGGCGACGCCCGACGTGCCGATCGAGAGCAGGACGTCGCCGGGCGCGAGGTCGAGGGCCAGCGCGGCCGCCATATTGTCGCCCGTACCGGCGGCGACGACCAGACCGGCGGAGGTCTTGGCGGCAACCTCCGAAGGACCGACGATGCGAGGCAACGAGATCGCGTGACCGATCGCGGCCTCCGCGAGATCGGGTCGCCACGCATTCTCCGCCGTGGAGAAGTAGCCGGTACCCGACGCATCGCCCCGATCCGTGAATGCGTCGCCGCCCGCGATGTGCCGCGAGACGTAGTCGTGGGGGAGCAGCACCTCGTGCGTCCGACGGGCAGCATCGGGTACGTTGTCGCGCAGCCACCTGAGCTTGGTCGATGTGAAGGACGCGACCAGCACGCTGCCAACCGTCTCGGCACAGGCCTGGGGGCCGCCGAGCTCGTCGATCAGATCCCGCGCCGCACGCCCCGAGCGAGTGTCATTCCACAAGATCGCCTCGTGCACGGGCTCGCCGGCCGCGTCGAGCGCGACCATCCCGTGCTGCTGCCCGCCGACGGCGACGGCAGAGGCACGAGGGAACAGGTCGGCGGCCGCCCGTTCGAAGGCATCCAGCCACGCGCGGGGGTCGACCGTCGTGCCAGGCGGGTGGGGCGCAGATCGTTGCGCGACGACCTTGCCAGTTGATGCGTCGACCAGCACCGCTTTGGTCGACTGAGTCGACGAGTCGACGCCGAGGACGAGGTCTGCTGCCATGGGTCAGGTTTAGTACGACTCTTGAATTAAGTCAATGGTCGAAGGGACTCCGACCGTCTGACGGGCGTGCTATCCGTAGGGTGGTGACGTGACGATCCACTCCGACCATCCCTTCGTGCCGCCCGAGAACGATCGCGATCCGCTACGCCGTCTGCGCGGCCGGATGCCCGCCCCTGTGACGGTGTGGTCGACCGGAGCCGGTCGAGATCGCGAGGGCCTCACGATCTCGTCGGTGCTCGTGGCTGACGGGGAGCCGGCGCGAGTGCTCGGACTCGTCGACCCCGACTCGGCGTTCTGGGACGCGGATCCCTCGACCTGGGTCGTCAACCTTCTCGGCACGCAGCACTGTTTTCTCGCGGATGCCTTCGCCCGTACGGCGCCCGCCCCTGGCGGTCCGTTCACCCTCGGCGACTGGACCGACAGCGAGTGGGGGCCGGTCCTCGCGAAGACCGCAGGATGGATCGGAGTCCGACTGGATGAGGCTGAGCCGCGCCACGTCGGCTGGGGTCTGCTTGTCGAGGGCACCGTCGAGCACGTCGAGATCGGCACCGCCGATGCCATGATTCATCTGCGCGGACGCTACCGGGAGCCGGGCACATCCGACTAGTGTCACGGGCATGTCCAAGCCCTCGTTGAAGCCTGCCCGCTGGACTCCGCCTGCTCCTGCGGCACCCGGGCGCCCCACGGCCCCTGCCAACCTGCGCGTATTCGCGACGTCCGGCTACGGCACCGAGGACGTGCTGGTGCGCGCCGACGGCCAGATCCTGACAGGCGTTGAGGACGGCCGCGTGCTCGCGATCGACCCCGTCACGGGGTCTGAGTCCGCCATGGCGCACACCCACGGTCGCCCGCTGGGCATCGAGCATCATCCAGACGGCGGCTACATCGTGTGCGACTCCACGCACGGTCTGCTCCACATCGGCGACGACGGCAGCGTCGACATGCTGGCCGACTCCTACGACGACACTCGGTTCCGCTTCTGCAACAACACGGCTGTGGGGGCGGACGGCACGATCTTCTTCACCGACAGCTCGACCCGTTTCGGCTTCGACCACTGGCGCGGCGACCTGTTGGAGCACCGGCCCACGGGACGGCTGTTCCGCCGCGATCCCGCGGGCACGCTGACGGTCCTGGCCACGGGACTCGCCTTCGCGAATGGTGTCGCGCTCGCAGCCGACGAGTCATTCGTCGTGGTCGCCGAGACCGCAGCGTATGGGCTGCAGCGGCTCTGGCTCACGGGGGAGCGGACGGGCGAGATGGAGCCGTTCGGTCCTGTGCTGCCCGGATTCCCGGACAATATCTCGACCGGCGAAGACGGCAACATCTGGATCGCGCTCGCGTCTGCGCGCGACACGACCCTCGATTCACTGCTGCCGCGGGCACCGTGGATCCGCACCCTCGTCTGGGCCCTGCCGCAGTGGGCACAGCCTCAGCCCAAGTCGCTCATCCACATCCAGGCCTACTCGCCTGAAGGCACATTGGTGCACGATATCGCGGGCAGCCATGACCATTTCGGCAAGCCGACGGGCGTCCGGCAGCTGGGCGACCAGGTCTGGATGGGCAGCTTCGAACAGACGACGATCGCGGTATTCGACCTCCCGTGAATCGGCACGCTGGTGTGACCTCGATAGACTGGCCCTTATGTCCGACGAGGGGAAGGAATCAGCCGTGAGCATCCTCGCCAACGTGAACGGACCCTCCGATCTGAGAGCTCTGGATGAGGACGATCTGACCCGCCTGGCCGCCGAGATCCGTGAGCTCTTGATCACCTCTGTCGCCTCCAACGGCGGCCATCTGGGTCCCAATCTCGGCGTCGTCGAGCTCGGCATGGCGATCCACCGCGTGTTCGAGTCGCCCGCCGACCGCATCGTGTGGGACACCGGCCACCAGGCCTATGTCCATAAGATGCTGACCGGGCGCGCCGGCCAGTTCGCCACGCTGCGTCAAGAAGGTGGCCTGTCGGGGTACCCGAGCCGCGCCGAGTCCGAGCACGACTGGGTCGAGAACTCGCACGCCTCCACGAGCCTGTCGTACGCCGATGGCATGGCCAAGGCCAATCACCTGCTCGGCAAGAAGGATCACGTCGTCGCAGTCATCGGCGACGGGGCCCTGACCGGTGGCATGGCCTGGGAGGCCCTCAACAACATTGCGGCCGACAGTGACCGTCGCCTCGTCGTGATCGTCAACGACAACGGCCGCTCTTACACGCCGACCGTCGGTGGCCTGGCCAACCGGCTCACCGACATCCGCACCAACCCCAGGTACGAGCCGGCGCTCAGTGCGATCAAGGAGCGTCTGACCCGCACACGGTTCGGCGGAGCGCAGGCCTACGAGGCGCTGCACGCCATCAAAAAAGGGGTCAAGGATGTCCTCGCGCCGCAAGGGATGTTCGAAGATCTCGGCCTCAAGTACATCGGGCCCGTCAACGGTCACGACCGCGAGGCGATTGAGCACGCGCTGACCCAGGCCAAGAAGTTCGGCGGGCCGGTCTTGGTCCACGTCCTGACGACTAAGGGTCATGGCTACGACATCGCGGTCGAAAACGAGAACGACCAGATGCACCAGGCACCGCCCTTCGACCGCGAGACCGGCGATGCCGTCTCGATCGCGCCGGCAGGATGGACGTCGGTTTTCCGCGACGAGATCGTGCGCATTGCCGATGAGCGTCCCGACGTCGTCGGCATCACGGCGGCGATGCTTTACCCCGTGGGCCTCGACGCCTTCGCCGACAAGTTCCCCGATCGCGTGTTCGACGTCGGCATCGCCGAGCAACATGCCGTCACGAGCGCTGCGGGCCTCGCGATGGGCGGGCTGCACCCCGTCGTGGCGGTCTACGCGACCTTCATCAACCGCGCCTTCGACCAGGTGCTGCTCGACGTCGCTCTGCACAAGTGCGGTGTGACGTTCGTGCTCGACCGTGCCGGCGTCACGGGCGATGATGGTGCGAGCCACAACGGCATGTGGGATATGTCGCTGCTGCAGATCGTTCCACGGCTGCGGCTCGCCGCCCCGCGCGACGGATCGCAGCTGCGTGAGCTCCTGCGCGAGGCCGTCGACGTCGACGATGCACCCACCGTGGTCCGTTTCGCGAAGGGCCCGGTCTGCGACGATCTGCCGGCCATCGAGCGCGTCGGAACCTATGACGTCCTGTCCCGCGATGACGCGGCAGACGTCCTGATCATCGCCGTGGGTGCCTTCGGGCATCTCGGCATAGAAGTCGCCGAGCTCCTGCGCACGCAGGGATTCGGTGTGACGGTCGTCGACCCGCGCTGGGTCAAGCCCGTCGATCCCGCACTTGCGACACTGACCGGCGGCTTCCGCCGCGTCGTGACGATCGAGGACAATGGCCGTCAAGGCGGTGTCGGCGCGACGATCACCCAGGCGGTGCGCGATGCCGGTATCGACACCCCGATCGACGTCCACGGCGTCGAGCAGGAGTTTCTCGACCACGCCAAGCGCGATGTCATCTTGAAGCGGCTGGGACTTACGGCACAAACTGTCGCTGCTGACACGTTGTCGGCCATCGGGCGGAATAGCACGGACGGGTGAGCGGTTGATTATGGCGATGAAGAATTGGCTGTCACGACGCTCGCACGACGCTCCCGCCGTTCCAGGTAGCGGACCGGTGCTGATCCATGCCCTCGACGGCTTCCTCGGTGCCGGGTCGGCTGCCCGCCTCGCGGCTGAGCAGTTGCGCACGAGCCAGGGAGAGGTGATTCACGAGTTTGATGTCGACGAGATGTTCGACTACCGCGCCAGGCGTCCGATGATCGCCTTCCGCGAGAACCACTACGCGGAGTTCGACGCACCGACGCTCCAGATCGTGCTCGAACACGACATCAACAACGAGCCCTATCTGTTGATGCTCGGGCCAGAGCCCGATTTTCAGTGGGAGCGTTTCATCAGCGAGGTGCACGATGTCATCGAGGAGTACGGCGTCCCGCTCACGCTGGGTCTCGCTGCCGTCCCGATGGGTGTCCCGCACACGCGCCCCGCGATGATCACGGCGCACGGCACCCGTGCCGAGCTCGTCGACCGACAGAATCTCTGGTCGGCGCAGGTCACGGTCCCGTCGTCGGCACAGTCGTTGCTTGAGCTCCGGCTCGGCGAGTGGGGTCACGATGCTGCGGGCTATGTCGTGCACGTGCCGCACTATCTCGCGCAGATCGACTATCCGCCGGCCGCCCTCGCGCTGATCGATGCACTGGTCGACCGAACGGGCCTCAGCGTCGATGTCGAGCCGTTGCGCGTCCGTCAGGGCGATGCGATCAAGGAGATCGAGGCGCAGATCGAGGAGCAGGGTGGCGCTAGCCTGCTCGGCGGTCTTGAGGAGCAGTACGACGCCTTCACCCGCGGCGCGGCCCAGTCGCTGCTCGCCAACGACGAAGAGCTTCCGAGCGGCGAAGAGCTGGCCAACCAGTTCGAGCAGTTCTTGGCGCGTCAGCGCAAGAACGATCAGGGCTAGAGCGCGCGACGCGTCGCAAATAGGCGAACGGCTAGGATCGGCGCGTGCCTGCTTCTCTGACTGACTTCATCGGCCTGCTGGATCTTGAGAAGCTCGAGGTCGGGCTCTACCGGGGGGCGCAGCCCAAAGACTCGTCGGTCAAGCGCGTGTTCGGCGGTCAGGTCGCGGCGCAGGCGCTGATGGCGGCGCAGCTCAGCGTCCCCGACGACCGGCACGTCCACTCGCTGCACCTGTACTTCATCCTGGGCGGCGATCCGAGCATCCCGATCGTCTACGACGTCGAGAACGTGCGCGATGGCCGGTCGTTCGCCACGCGTCGGGTCGCGGCCCGCCAGCACGGCGAGATCATCTTCTACATGACCGCCTCGTTCCAGGTCACCGAAGACGGCTGGGACCACCAGGACGTCATGCCCGAGGTTCCCTCGCCCGACGAATCGACGCCGCTCGTGAAGATCATCGAGCTGCAGGGGCCCGAGGCGGCCAAGCACTGGCAGAAGGAGTGGGCATCCTTCGACGTGCGCTACATCGGCGACAACCGGCCCGCGGACGATCCGCAGCGCAAGCTGGTCCCGGCCGTGCAGCGTCTGTGGTTCAAGGCTGCCGGCAATCTCCCGAAGTCGCAGGACATCCATAATGCGGCTTTCGCGTACATCAGCGATCTGAGCCTGCTCGGCGTCAGCCTCGTGCCGCACGGGCAGTACATCGGCTCGAGGAATGTGCAGCCGGCGTCGCTCGATCACACGATCTGGTTCCACCGTCCGGTCAAGGCCGATGAGTGGCTGCTGTACGACCAGACATCGCCCTCGGCGTCGGGTGCTCGCGGTTTGAGCACCGCCCGCGTCTTCAGTATCGATGGCACGCTGGTCGCGACGGTCGCGCAGGAAGGGCTCATCCGCCCGATCAGCACCTAGCTGGCAGACGTGATCCGTCCGACCAGATGAGTCACGGGCTTTTTGGAGCCCTTGACACCGAACGTCAGGACGTCGCCATCGCTCGATGATCCGAACACAACCGTGCCGGGCAGCAGGATGGGCTTGCGGAACTCGATGTCGTTCGTGAATGCGTCGGGGAGCTGGTTCTGCACAGCCGACAGGCTGCGGGCCAGCGTCCACATGCCGTGCGCGATATTGCTCGGGAAACCGAAGGCCTTGGCCGTCAGTGGGTGTAGGTGGATGGGGTTGCGGTCGCCCGAGATGGCGCCATAGCGACGGCCGAGATCGCCCGTGAGTTTCCAGTGGACGACGCCGTCGGGCGCCTCGACGCCGGCCAGCGGGGCGGATGCCGTCTCGGCTGAGCCGCCCTTGTGGCGGGAGAACAGGGTCATGGTCTCCTCCCAGACGAGCTCGCCATCGACCGAGACCTTCGTGAAGAGGTCGACCAGCGAGCCCTTCGGATGAGGCCGCAGATCGGCCGCGCGGACCGACACGTCGCGTCGCTCGTCGATCCGGATCGGCCGGTGCTGCGTGATCGAGTTGCGTAGGTGCACGAGCCCCATTGGCGCGAACGGAAACGCCGTGTTGGTCATGAGCGTCATGTGCAGGCCGAAGGCGGCCATGTGCGGATACGTCGCGGGCAGGACGTCGCTGCGTGGGAAGCCGCAGACCTCGTTGTAGGCGTCGAGATGCTGCAGATCGTTCGTGACACCGTGCCGCTCGAGCACGAGATCGGGGACCGACCCTTTGGCATGTTTGACGCCCGGCAGGCTGCCGACGAGGGGGATGGCCGGCAGAGCTGCCTTGAGCATCAGGGGCGCCGTGGAGGGTGCCTTCGTGAAGACGCGGGTCGTCACGTCAGGCGCCGATCAGGGCCTGGCCGCACACCCGGACGACATTGCCCGAGATCGCGGACGAACCGGGATGCGCGTACCAGGCGATGGCCTCGGCGACATCGATCGGCTGGCCACCCTGTGACAGCGA
>JBBSSC010000010.1:0-15663 GCA_038242465.1 Propionibacteriales bacterium
GAGACCAAGGGCAAATGGGCTGAGATCATCCACACCGGAGTTCCGCGGGGGGTGCAGGCAGAGGGGCTCGCCAAGGAGATGCCGCTCGGTACCGCGCCGTGCGCGGCCGGGTCCGGTGTCGAGCGCGGGCTTCGCGCCGACACAGTCAAGGTGTATCGCGCGGTGTGCGACCGTTTCCCCGACATCTCCAGCTACGGGGGCATGGCGGGCCGCGGCGAGCATGGCACGGGCCAGGCGCTCGACATCATGGTCCGAGGCTCCCGGGGCGACGAGATTGCGGCGTTCCTGATGGAAAACCGTGCCAAGCTCGGCATCGAGTACCTCATCTGGCAGCAGCGGATCTGGCGTCCAGCCACGTCGGCGAACTGGCGCGGGATGAGCAGCCGCGGCGGCGACACTGCCAATCACATGGATCACGTCCACGTCACGACCTACGGCGACTCCGCCACTCAGTAAGGCACAACATGTTGAAGGTCGGTCTCACCGGCGGGATCGGCTCGGGCAAGAGCACCGTCAGCGCGCTCCTCACCGCACTTGGTGCGGTCGTCATCGACTACGACCAGCTCGCCCGCGATGTCGTGGCACCTGGCAGCCCGGTGCTTAAAGACATCGCCGAACGCTTTGGCGACCGTGTTATCGCTGCTGACGGCTCGCTGGACCGACCCGCCCTTGGAGCGCTCGTGTTTGCCGATCCAGAGGCGCTGAACGATCTCAACGGCATCACGCATCCGGCAATCAAGCTCCTGAGCGAGCAGCGCCAGGATGCCGCCGGGCCCGATGCGATCGTCGTCCACGACAATGCTCTTCTGGTCGAGATGGGGGGCGCGAAGCTGTGCGACGTCGTGATCGTCGTAGACATCCCCGTAGAGATCCAGATCGATCGCCTCAGGTCGAATCGCGGGATGTCCGACGCCGATGCCTCGGCTCGCATCGCAGCACAGGCCTCTAGACAAGAAAGAACCGGTGCCGCCGATCTGGTGATCGACAACACCGGTTCTCAGGACGAGCTCGCCGTCATCGTCGGGGGAGCGTGGGACGAGCTCGTGTCGAGGGCAGCTACCCGTTAGGCAGCCAGATCCGGATCTGCGATCCGGCGCAGTGTGGCCAGTGCTTCGCGCTCGAGCTGGCGCACGCGCTCAGCGGAGATGCCGTGACGCTTGCCGATATCGGCGAGCTTCTGCTGACGCCCGTCGAGCAGGCCGTAGCGCGCTCGCACGATGTCGGCCTCACGTTCACCGAGATTGTCGACGAGCGTCGAGACCAGCCGGCGCGACTCATGGTCGAGTACCGCGAAGTCGGGACCGGGCTCGGTCTCACGAGCGATCAGATCGCCCAGCGAGGTGTCGCCGTCCTCGTCGACGGGTGAGTCGAGGCTGACGTGATCTCGGCCCCAGGCCATCAGATCGATGACACGGTCGACCTCCATGCCGAGCTCGAGGGCAATCTCGGCCGGCTCGGGATCGTAGCCGAGCTGGCGCTCGAGGTTGCGCCGCGCGGCTGTGACCTGATTGAGCTCCTCGACGACGTGGACCGGAAGCCGGACAACGCGGGCCTGCTGGGCAATGCCGCGCGTTATCGCCTGACGGACCCACCAAGTCGCGTAGGTCGAGAACTTGAAGCCCTTGGCGTAGTCGAACTTCTCGACCGCGCGGATCAGACCGGTGTTGCCCTCCTGCACGAGATCGAGCATTGGCATCGCGGAGCGTCCGTACTTGCGGGCTATCGAGACGACGAGGCGGAGATTCGCCTGGATGAATTCCTGGATGGCGTGGTCGCCCTCGTCGACGAGCCAGAGCAGCTCTTCTTCTGTCGCGAACTTGGGTGCGCCACCCTTCTTGCGGCCTACACGGCCCTCGTCGAGGAGGTGACGGGCGTAGAGCCCTGCCTCGACGGCCTTGCTCAGCTCGACCTCACGGGCTGCATCGAGCAGAGGAGTGCGTGCGATCTCGGCCAGGTACATGCCAACGCTGTCTTTGCCTTCGGCGGTGCTGTTGCCGGTTCTGGTGCTCACGGTGCGGCTCCCATCAAGTGTCTGTACTGATGAGAACGCCCGACCGGGCGTCAGGATTCCGGCTCTCAGTGGCTTCTTAGGGTGTGCGTGCTAATGGATCTTCGTCGTCGGATTGCTTGCGCCGGTACATCGCTGCATCGGCATGGGCGACCCACGTCTGCCAGTCCCTCTCGAGGCAGGCTGCGGTGCCGATCGTGACGGAGACCGCAACGGACCGGCCGTCGTCCAGGAGGATCGGTGTGGTCGACACGGCACGGGCGACACGTTCGGCGATCGCCTCGGCCTCATCTGAGGAGGTGTCGCGGAGGACGCCGATGAACTCATCGCCGCCGAATCGTCCGAGCTCCAGATGCGGCGCTGCCTGGCCCATCCGGGTGGCGATCTCCGCCAGCACGAAGTCGCCCACCAGGTGGCCGAAGGTGTCGTTGACGCCTTTGAAGCGATCGACGTCGATGACCAGCACATGGTGTGGTCCCATCGAGCGACCGGAGAGCCCGGTGAGGACCGACTCGATCGCGCGCCGGCTCAGGACGCCGGTGACGAGATCGGTGGGATCGAAGTTGACGACGAGATCGGGGTCGCGGTGCCCCAGGCCCCCGCGGTGTACGGCCAAGGCTGCCGATGAAAGTGCGATGGCCGCAAGCGTCTGGCTGGCGGGAATCTGCAGCACCTGGGACGTGAACATTGCGATCACCACGAGCATGACCGTTGCTGCGAAACCACGTATCCAGCGTGAGCTGTCGCTCGTCCGCCGGCTCATCTCCAGCGCCGCCGAACCCAGGAGTAGGAAGCACAGCAGCGTGTGGATGCCGAATCCCCAGGCGAACTGAAAATGGGTGTTGTCCAGGTCCCTGGCCACGATCTGATGGCGTTCGTTCGTCAGGCACAGCACGAACATCGCCGTGGCCTCGCCCACGACCAAGACCAGCAGGTTTTTCGGCGGTCGCCAGGCTGAGTTGTTGGCGACCTTGGCCAAGACGAAGATCACGACTGTTGTGGCGGTTGCGGACGGAAGCCACAGCAGACACGCCAGCAGCGTGGGCCCGGTCTTGACGAGCAGGCCGAGCCCGATGGTCCATCCGGTGCATGTCACCAGGCCGAACAGAAGGAGTCTGCCGACAAACGATGCGCGATCGCACCGCCACGACCAGATGGCCACGGTCGCTAGAAGTGCGCAGGTCGCGGCAAGAAGGATCACAAGGGGCAAGTGGGACATACCAACTTCTCAGGGGGTCGAAGTTCGCGTCAGCCTAGCGGTCCCGCTACCTGCCCGTGGCCGTTTGGCCCTACGTGAGACCGCTCTCGCATCGGTCGCCGGGGAAGGGGCGCGGGTTAGGCGGCTCCGACGGTGTCGATGATCCACGCGAGCTCCCAGGCGCGCTCGGTCCACGAGGCGTAGCGTCCGCTGACGCCGCCGTGACCCGCATGCATCTCGGTCTTGAGCAGGATGGGCGCATTGCCCGTCGCTGTCGCACGGAGGCGGGCAACCCACTTGGCCGGCTCGACGAACATCACACGCGTGTCGTGCAGGCTTGTGACGGCCAAAATGGCTGGATAGTCGTGTGCGCCGACGTTCTCGTACGGCGTATACGACTTCATGTAGGCGTAGACCTGGGGATCGTCGAGAGGATTCCCCCACTCGTCCCACTCGATGACCGTCAGTGGCAGCGAAGGATCGAGGATCGTGGTCAGCGCGTCGACGAACGGGACCGCTGCGACGATGCCGGCGAAGGCATCGGGAGCCAGGTTGGCGACCGCTCCCATCAGTAGCCCGCCCGCGCTGCCGCCCTCGGCGATGAGCCGATCTGCGGACGTCCAGCCATCGGCAACGAGTTGGTGGGCACATGCGATGAAGTCGGTGAAGGTGTTCTTCTTGTACAGCTGCTTGCCATCGTCGTACCAGTGCCGACCGAGCTCTCCGCCGCCGCGGACATGGGCGATCGCGAAGACGAAGCCGCGATCGAGCAGTGAAAGGCGCATGACCGAGAAGCCTGGATCCATACTGGCCTCGTACGAGCCGTAGCCGTAGATCAGCGCGGGCGCGGTGCCATCGCGGGGCGTGTCCTTGCGGCACACGATCGACACGGGTACTCGGGTGCCGTCATCGGCTACGGCCCAGCTGCGATGCTGTTCGTACTCGTCGGCGTCATAGCCGCCAAGGACGGGGGCCTGCTTGCGCAGGATCAGTTTGCGGGTCTCGGGATCGAAGTCGTAGATCGACGCCGGAGTGACGAACGAGCCGACGCCCACGCGGAGCAGCGGCGGATCCCACTCGGCATTCGCACCCACGCCACTCGTGAAGAGCTCCTCGCCGAAATCGATCTCCTGCATCTCACCGACGCCTTCGGCACCGATCGAGATCGTGCCGATGCGCGCCAAGGCGTCGCGGCGGAACGACACTACGAGATACCGCGCGAAGACGTCGATGTCCTCGAGCCGGGTCGTGTCGCTGCCGGGAATGATGACGGTGCGCTCGGTTGGGTCTTCCACAGGAACGGAGACGAGCTCGAAGTTGAGCGCATTCTCGTTGTGGAGGATGACGAACCGGTCGCCGCCCGCGATCACGGCGTGCTCGAGCGAGTACTCGACGCCGTCTCGGCGCGGGAGCACGACGCGGAACTCGCCCTCCGGATCATCGGCCTCGAGCACGCGGTACTCGCTGGTGACCTTGGACGACATGCCGATCACGAGGTACTTCTCCGAGTGCGTGCGGCCGACGCCGATGAAGTAACGCTCGTCGGGCTCTTCGTGGACAATCACGTCGTCAGAGGTGCTGGAAGCGCCCATCGCGTGGCGCCACACGCGGAACGGGCGCCAGGCGTCGTCGACCGTCGTATAGAAGAGGTGCGATCCGGCGGCTGACCAGGTGGCACCCGCGCTGGCACCCGTGATCTCGTCGGGCAACACCTCGCCGGTACGTAGATCCTTGACCCGGATCGTGTAGCGCTCGTCGCCCTGGGTGTCGACCGACCAAGCCAGGAAGTTTTCGTCGTCGCTGACGCTGAACGCGCCGAGCGAGAAAAACTCGTGCCCTTCGGCTTCGATATTGGAGTCGAGCAGCACCTGCTCGCCGGGCAGTGTCGTTTCAGATGTGGCGCTGCCGGCGTCGAGCGTCGGCGGGGTCCAATCGTCAGGATCAGTCACCGCGCAACGGCAGCGAATCGCATACTGCTGACCCTCGACGGTGCGGGCGTAGTACCACCACTGCCCGTGACGCGTCGGCACCGACAGATCGGTCTCGAGCGTGCGGGACTTGATCTCGTCGAAGATCTGCTGGCGCAGAGGCTCGAGGTGCTTGGTCGCGGCATCGGTATGGGCGTTCTCGGCCTCGAGGTAGGCAAGCGTCGCCGGATCTTCTTTGTCGCGCATCCACTCGTAATCGTCGACGAAGTCGTCGCCATGGTGGCTGCGGGTGATCGGACGGCGTTCGGCGATGGGGGCAGGCACGGTCATGACTGAAACGTACCCGTGTGGCCCGCAGTCAGTGCGGGGTCATCGGCGCGGAAGGTGTGGACGGGGCCTGGCGGCGTCCAGCGGGTCTCGAACCGGACCGTGACCCGGCCCAGACCAGAACCCCACACCCAGCCGTCGCCATGCCCTTCGTGGTGGACGTCCATGCCTGGGTACCAACGGGTCGGACGTGCCTCGTGCACCTCTTCAGGTTCGTCCTCGGCTTCCAGCTCGTCGTCCGCCTCGGAGAAGAGATCGTCCTGCACCCAATCGGCCAGACCGCTGACGCCGACGCCGAGCAGCCGTAGGCCGTTGCTGATGTCCTCGCCGGCCAACAGGCGGCGTGCGGTCGCGGCCAGGATGCGGGCGTTGTCGGTGGGATTGGACAGCGTCGACGAGCGGGTGTGGGTCTCGAAGTCGTGGTGACGGATCTTGAGCGTCACGGTGCGGCCCGAGAGCCCGTTCTTGCGCAACCGCGCCGATACCCCTCGGGCCATCCGCTCGATGACGGTCTCGAGCTGCAGGCGATCGGAGATGTCCTGCTCGAAGGTGTCTTCGACGCTGACCGACTTGGCTTCACGCGAGGCGACGACAGGACGATCGTCATCGGCGCGAGCCAAGCGGAACAGCGACTGGCCGGACGACTGGCCTAGGAGTCGGACGAGCTCGTCGGCGCTCTGACCGCGGACCTGATCGACCGTCAGGATGCCGACGCGCCGCAGCCGCTCGGCGGTGGCGGGGCCCACTCCGGGGATCGCGGTTGCCTGCATGGGACCGAGGACATCGGCCTCGGTGCCAGGAGCGACGACGAACACACCATCTGGCTTGTTGATCTCGCTCGCGATCTTGGCCATGAGCTTGGAGGACGCGACGCCGACGGAGGCCGTTAGCCCCCCGGTGATCTCGGTGATGTCGGCGCGGATACGTGCCACGATGCCCTCAACCTCGGCGGGATCGAAGGTGTCGCGCGCCGCGAGATCGACGAAGGCCTCATCGAGCGACAGCGGCTCGATCAGCTCGGACTCCTCGCGCAGGCGCTGCATGACGAGCCGACTCGCCTCGCGGTATGCGTCGAAGCGTCCACCGAGGAAGGCCGCGTGGGGGTAGCGAGCCCGGGCCTCTGCCGTGCGCATCGCGGAGCGGACGCCGTGGATGCGGGCCTCGTACGACGCCGTCGCCACGACGCCGCGAGGGCCGATTCCCCCGACGATGACCGGACGTCCGCGCAGGGAGGGCTTGTCGCGTTGCTCGACCGAGGCGAAGAAGGCGTCGAGGTCGAGGTGCATGACCGATGCCGTGGACCGCATGGACTCATTGTGTCCTGAACCGCCGACAGCCCGACTTTTGCACACCTCACGATCCGTCCGCCGACGGTCCACAGCTGACAATTGAGGGTTGTTGCGAGGCATCGCGGGCCGCGAGCGTGGAGTCATGACCCAGACACCTTCCACCTTTGTGGCGCATGACATCTCAGATCTCATCAACAGCCTTCCGACGCTCTTCGGATTCCGGCCGTCCGAATCGCTCGTCGCGGTTGCGACGCACGGGCCGCGGCGCAAATTCGGCTTCCGCATGCGGATGGATATTCCGGCACCCGAACACATCGATCAGGTCGCGGCGTTGATCGTGTCGCACCTGCGGCACCAAGGCGCCGACGGCGCGATCGTCATCGCGATGACGGACCGTCAAGGCATCGCCCTCGACCTTCTCGACGCGGTCCACGCCGAGATCGACGAGGAACCCGAGCTGCGACTGATCGTCCGGGCGAGGGCCGACGGCGAGCGCTACTGGACGGATGAACCCGGCTCGTCGCCTGAGGGCATCGCCTACGAGACGTCCGATCACCACCTGTCCATCGTCCAGGCGGTCGCGGCCGGGCAGCAGATCCTCCCCGATCGCAGCTCCCTAGTCGATCGGTTCGCGGCTGCGACGGGGGAGCGGAGGCGGTGGCTGGAGCACGCGACAGCAACGATCCTCGACGAAGTCGTGCCGATCGTGGCCCGCACAGCACCGGGCGAGCTGGGTGCAACGGGCATGGCCGTGATCGAGCCGATTCTCGAGCGGGCACTGGCGTCACGGAGGTTGTCCGACGCAGACCTGTTGCGGGTTGCCGCCTGGGTGTCGAGCATCAGCGTCCGTGATGCGCTCTGGGCCCAGATCGATCATGATAATGCCGAGGAGATGCTGCGGGTCCTGACGATCGTCTCCGGCAGCGTCGTCCCACCCTTCGAGCCCGCGGTGCTCAGCCTGACCGGTTTCGCGGCGTGGCTCACAGGTGACGGCGCCCAGGCGCTCATTGCTATCGAGCGTGCGCTGCGCGTCGACCCCGACTACTCGATGGCCCAGATCGTGCTCGAAATCCTAGAGCGGGGAATCTCCCCAGTTCACTGGACGGGCTTCGACCTCGATGACGACAGCTTGTCGTCTCCCGTATAGCCTGCTGCACGCCCCATCGGACTTTTTGGACCTGAGGACATATATGCCAGGCGTACTATCGGCTGCCATCTTCTTCTTCGTCGTGGCCGCCGGCGCTGCCATCGTGTGGGCGAGCCGATGCAGCGCAGAACCCGTCGGGACTCGCTCGATGGCGTCCACGTTGTTCATCCGGTGGACCGGCCGGGGTGCTGGCGCAGCGGCGATCCTGGCCATCGTCTTGCTCGCCGCATCGTGCGTCACGCAGGTCACGACGAAGAATGTCGGCGTCGTGACATCGTTCGGCCGCCCCGTCGGCGCCCTCGGCAACGGCCTGCACCTCAAGGCGCCGTGGCACAAGGTGACCGAGTTCGATGCGGCGGTGCAGACCGACTCACACAAGGGCAAGAACGGTGACGGCAACTCGACGTGCACCGATATCCGCATCGGCAACCAGTCGGTGGCGTGCGTCGACAACTCGGTCCGCTGGCGCATCGTGCAGGACTCCGCTGACGATCTCTACCGCGACTACCGCGAGTTCGACAATGTGCGCGACAGCCTCGTGACCCGTGAGCTCGATGCGGCTCTCAACGAGGTCTTCGCCGACTACGATCCCCTTGCGGGCGTCGACATCAACGGCGCTTCGACGGCCAAGAGCCTCGACGAGCTCTCCGACGAAGTCACGGCTCGGCTGCGGGAGAAGGTCGGCAAGCAGGTCGAGGTCCTCAGTGTCATCATCCCGTTGGTGTCATTCGACAAGACGACGCAGGACAAGATCAACGACTACCAGGCCGAGCTCGCCAACACACGCATCGCGCGCCAGAAGCAACAGACCGCCGACGCCCAGGCCGAGGCCAACCGCAAGCTCTCGGGCTCGGTGTCGAAGGACCCCAACGTCCTGGTGTCGCGATGCTTCGACATCCTCGCCGAGATGGTCAATGCCAAGGAGCCCGTGCCCGCCGGCTTCACGTGCTGGCCCGGTGGAGGGACCGGTGTCGTCCTTCCATCCGCCGGTAGAGCGCCTGCTACAGAGGGCAGTCAGTAGCGTCTCGCGGTCGCGGGCGGCGACGCGTGCGCGCACCTAGGGTGTAGCCATGGGACAAGACGTGGAGGCACGGGAGTTCAGCCGCGAGGATCGGACGAAGTACCGGGCCAAGGTCCATCGATGCCTTGATGTGTTCGCGCGGATGCTCGGCGAGAGGGATTTCAGCGTCGAGCACACCCACGTCGGCATCGAGATCGAGTTCAATCTGGTCGATCACGCGGGGGAGCCAGCTCTCAGGAACGCCGAAGCGTTGGCCGCGATCGCCGATGAGGACTTCCAGACCGAGCTCGGGCTCTTCAATGTCGAGGTCAACGTGCCGCCCGCCCGGATCGACGGCACGGGTCTCGACACCTTGCAGAAGTCTCTGCGCGCAGATCTCAACGCGGCGCAGGCCAAGGCATCGGCAGTCGACACCAACCTCATGATGATCGGCATCCTGCCAACGCTCCAAGAACGTCATTTCGGCCGCGAGTCCATTTCTGCCAATCCCCGCTACCACCTGCTCTCGGAGCAGATCCTCGCCGCGCGCGGCGAGGACATCCAGATCGTGATCGACGGGGTCGACCGGCTCGACACGACGGCCGACACGATCATCCCCGAGGCGGCCTGCACGAGCACGCAGCTGCACCTGCAGGTCGAGCCCGACGAGTTCGCCCCGATGTGGAACGCCGCCCAGACGATCGCCGCCGTGCAGGTCGCGATCGGAGCCAACTCGCCCTTCTTGCTGGGCAAGCAGCTGTGGCACGAAACGCGCATCGCATTGTTCGACCAGGCGACCGACACGCGCAGCGAGGAGCTCAAGGCGCAGGGCGTCCGTCCCAGGGTCTTCTTCGGCGAACGATGGATCACCTCGGTGTTCGACCTGTTCGAGGAGAACGTTCGATACTTCCCGGCCCTGCTGCCCATCGTCGATGAGGAAGATCCGCTCGTCGAACTCGATGCCGGACGCGTACCCAATCTGCCCGAGCTGCGGCTCCACAACGGCACGGTCTATCGGTGGAACCGGCCGATCTATGACGTCGCGGACGGACGCCCGCATCTGCGCATCGAAAATCGTCTGCTGCCGGCTGGGCCGACCGTCATCGACACGATGGCCAACGCCGCACTGTTTTACGGGCTCGTCAAGGTGCTGGGAACGAGTGAGCGTCCGGTGTGGTCGCAACTGTCGTTCCGTGCGGCCGAGGACAATTTCCAGACGGCAGCACGAGGCGGTATCGAGGCCGACACGTATTGGCCCGGCGTCGGCAACGTCGCGATCAGGGAGCTCGTCTTGCGTCAGCTCCTCCCACTCGCACACGCGGGCCTCGAACAGCTCGACGTGGATGCGTCGGTGCGCGATCGCCTCTTGGGGGTCATCGAGCAGCGCTGCATCACGGGACGCAACGGCGCGACCTGGCTGATCGACGAGTTCGCCCACCAGAGTCGGACGGCCGACGATCGCGCCGCGGCGATGCGCAGCACGACGCTGGCCTACCAGCGGCACATGCACGATGGTGAGCCAGTTCACTCGTGGCCGACCCGCGACTGAGAGGACCCTGAGATGCGAGCCCTTGGGTTGCCGTGACACACTGGATCAAGAGGTTGACCACAGGCCTCATTGTTGCGCCCATCTACCGTTTGTGAGGTTGACGTGCCGGTGAATCCCGTTTCTGGAGCACGACTTCGGACCGTCACGAAACTGCTTCCCGGCTCATCCAAGGAACAATCCTCAGAAACGCCTGAGGACGTCGAAGCTCCCGCCGCCGAGGCGCTAGCCGCGACAAAGTCCGTGCCCGAGAAGCAGGCACCAACCAAGAGGACCCCGGCAGCGGCCAAGAAGACCGCCGCCAAGACCACCACATCCCCTGCGAAAACAGAAGCGACCGTGACGAAGACTTCAACGAGCCCCGCCAAGAAGACCGCCGCCAAGAAGGCCGCCCCCAAGGCCGCCAAGACCGTGGAGGAGTCCAGCATTCCAGCCGGTATCGACGTCGCAGACGTCCTCGAGGTGCCTGTCGTGGCCGACGGCACCGTCCAGGTCGACGCGCAGGGCAAGAAGATCTTGCCCGACATCCCCGACGAGGAGTTCGAGAAGGATCTGAAGAACGATCCCTCGCTCAAGGAGGACGAGAAGTCGTCCTACACGCTGTCGGCGGCCGATGAGTCTGATGAGCCCGTCCAGCAGGTCATGGTCGCCGGCGCGACCGCCGATCCGGTCAAGGACTACCTGAAGCAGATCGGCAAGGTCTCGCTGCTGACCGCCGGTCAAGAAGTCGAATTGGCCAAGCGCATCGAGGCAGGCCTGTTCTCGGAAGAGAAGCTCGGCAAGGGCGGTCGCCTCTCCGAGAAGAGCCGCGAAGAGCTCGAGTGGATCGTCGTCGACGGTCGCCGCGCCAAGAACCACCTGCTTGAGGCCAACCTGCGTCTTGTCGTCTCGCTGGCCAAGCGCTACACGGGTCGCGGCATGTTGTTCCTGGACCTTATCCAGGAGGGCAACCTCGGCCTGATCCGCGCAGTCGAGAAGTTCGACTACACCAAGGGCTTCAAGTTCTCGACCTACGCGACATGGTGGATCCGCCAGGCGATCACCCGCGCGATGGCCGATCAGGCCCGCACGATCCGCATCCCCGTCCACATGGTCGAGGTCATCAACAAGCTCGCCCGCGTGCAGCGCCAGATGCTGCAGGATCTCGGCCGTGAGCCCACCCCCGAAGAACTCGCACTCGAGCTCGACATGACGCCCGAGAAGGTCGTCGAAGTCCAGAAGTACGGTCGCGAGCCGATCAGCCTCCACACGCCGCTCGGCGAGGATGGCGACTCGGAGTTCGGCGACCTCATCGAGGACTCCGAGGCCATCGTCCCGGCCGACGCCGTCTCGTTCACGCTCCTGCAGGAGCAGCTGCACGCGGTACTCGACACGCTCAGCGAGCGTGAGTCCGGCGTCGTCTCGATGCGCTTCGGCCTGACCGACGGTCAGCCCAAGACGCTCGACGAGATCGGCAAGGTCTACGGCGTGACGCGCGAGCGCATCCGTCAGATCGAGTCCAAGACCATGAGCAAGTTGCGGCATCCGTCGCGCTCACAGGTCCTGCGCGACTACCTCGACTGAGTGGCATCACTCCCGAGCCCGGTGTGGCGCTGGATCCTCGGCGCGACCGTGCTCGGGGTGGTGCTTGCAGTCGTCCTCGTCCGATCGGGCGATGATGCGCCAGATGGAGGCCCGGGGGAGACCCCAGCTGCCATCCCCGTCGCGATTGAGCAGCTCCGGCCGGTGCCCAAGGATGCCAAGAATGACCGCCCGGCGATCTACGAAGATGAATCCGGCTGCCAGGTCAAGAACGGCGACCCGGTACCCGTCATGTGCTCATCGGGCGACAAGGCCGGCGACCGCACGCTGGTGCTTGTCGGCGACTCCAAGATCGCGCAGTGGGAGACCGCCTACTCCGATCTGGGACGCGCCGGGGGATGGCGGGTCGAGACCATGACCAAGAGCGCCTGCCCGTTCGCCGATGTCGAGGTGACCGAAGATCGCAAAGTCAAGAAGGACTGCCGCGACTGGGGCCGCTCGGCCATGGCGAAGATCATCGCGGCGAAGCCCGATGTCGTGGTCACCTCGCAGCGCGCCTCCACGGCACTGCTGGCCGACAAGAGTGACCGCACGCGGGGTGCGATGGTCCGTGGTCTGCACGACTACTGGCAACAACTGCTCGATGCAGGCATTCAGGTGGTCGTGCACCTCGACAATCCCTTCCCGACGACGCATCCGGTCTATCAATGCGTCGACGATCATCCCGACGATGTGAGCCGATGTGGCTTCGACCTCGACGAAGGGTTGGCCGCGTCGGCGGCGCCCGTCCTGCGTGAGGCGGCTGAGTCCCTGCCGGGTGTACGCATCGTCGACATGGCCCCCGCGATTTGCCCCGGCGGCAAGCGTTGTCCCGCCGTGATCGGCAACATCCTGGTGTACCGCGCGGGATCGCACCTGACCCGGACCTTCGTGGTGAGCGTCGAGGAGAACCTGGCCAGCGAGCTGGCAGACGCCACTAACGGAAGATTCGGCACCTCGTAGCTACTGGCTACCTGTGAGGATTCACTGATGTGCGGACGCCGAACCTGGGGTGAGAGGCGTAGCTAAGCCCCAGGGGTGTACCGCGCAATCCGAAGATGCCGATAGAGGCCAACCGGAGGCTGACAGTCAGAGGCTAGCGTCTGGGTCGATGCGGATCGACCCAGAATGGCTCTCGCCCGAGCGATTTGCTGAGTACGAATCGGCAGCAGGTGCAGACTCAGACTTGGCTAGCCGTCTCTACAAGTGGAACGCGCAGACGTCGGCGGCGCTGTTCGAGATGATCCACCATTTCGAGGTTCTGCTGCGCAACGCCATAGTGCGTCAGCTGCTCGGGGCTGTCCTTCGGCTAATTCGTCACTCGCGGACCGAGGCGCGGGATCGCTGTTCTCGCCGCAAGTAGAACGCTGACATCTTCCAGGCTGGTCGATCCATCAAAGTCGTCGAAACTTGCGAAATCGGCTGATCTGGACGAACGGAAGGTGGCCAGCATTATCCGCGTGTCCAAAGCGCTGGGGTGGGATGCGAGCGTCTACCAGGTAGTCATCCTGTCGGGACGGAGGGACGGGAAACCCAGCAACTCTCGGGACCCATCGCTCACGGCAGGCCACAGACCTGGAAAAGGCTTGGTGCTGACCGGCTGACCGCGCCCTCGATCTGCGGCCTGATTCGTCTCAACGAGGTTGCTAGCCACCGCGCCAGGAGGAGCGCCAGGTCGGGCGGGGAACTGAGTTAGACTGTCGCGACGATGACGAGTGTCTTGGAGAGCAGACCTGTGCAGAAAATCGGTGGATCACGACGCGTAGCTCGCGTCCTCGGGGTGGGAGTTCTGGCGGGATGTGTGGCATTGGGCCTCGGTTCGATGCCCTCTAACGCGCAGGATGTGCCGGCGGCGGAGGCCACGACGGCCGCGCCTGAGACGGTCATCCCCCCGGCCGCGGCGACGTCCAAGACACCCGAGGCGTCGATCGCCGCGAGCGGTGCTCCATGGGGCGCCGAGTACCCGGTGACGGTCGAGTCCAACTTCTCGCGTCCGTTCCGCTCGGTCACAAACTCCGGTGATGGTGACTTCACGCTTCTGGACGATCTCGAGCGTCTGATCCGCGGCTCGTACAAGGATCCGAGCACCGGCAAGATGCTGCCCAAGGCCAAGATCCGCGCCAACACGGTGTACCTGTCGATCTCGCAGATGCCCGGGTCCAAGCGAGTCGGCCGCGAGATGATCCGCGCTGCCAAGGCGGGCGTCAAGGTGCGCGTCATCCACGGCCGCGCCACGCAGTCGCCGGCCTCGCGCGCCCTGCAGCGTGCGTTGAACAAGAGGTCACTGCGCGACTCGAAGTTCAAGATCTGTGCCAAGGGCAAGAGCCTGGCGTGCCTCTCGAACCTCAACGGCGCGATCATGCACTCCAAGCTGCTGCTGGTCAACAACACATTCACCCGCGACAACAAGCCAGCCCGCGGCGCGATCTGGTCGGGCTCGGCCAACCTCGGCGGTCGTAGTGCCGAGCAGACCTACAACAACGGCATGACGATCTACAACGACAGCAAGCTCTGGGCGCAGACCGGCTCGCTGTGGAACGATATGTTCGCCGAGCGCAACATCGGCAATGACTACCTCGGCTATGTCAAGAAGAAGAAGACCAAGTACGGCCTGCCGACGGATCAGGCACGCGCGCTGGGCTACACCGAGGGATCGGCCAAGCACGGCATGTTCTACTCCAACCTCGCGAATGTGACGATCTACCCGACTCCGATCCGCGCCACGCCGACCAACGGCAAGGACCCGGTCATCAACCTGCTCAACCGGATCGTGCCCGACGATCAGTGCCGTATCCGTCTGCAGCACAACCGCTTCAAGTACCGCCGCATCGGTGTGGCCGAGAAGCTCGTCGAGCTGTCGAACGGTGGATGCAAGATCAGTGCCGTGGCCTACGAGGACAACCTCAAGGTCAACCGCAAGCTGCACTGCCAGAGCCTGATCCGTATCTGCCGACCGATCCTCGACGTCCTCAAGACCTCGAGCCAGCGCATCGATGTCGCGTGGGCCAAGCCCCACGACAAGACGTTGCTAGTCGACGCCAAGCTCAAGCGCAATAACCTCAACCCCGAAGAAGTCGCGCCCGATGGCACCGTCGCGGCCAATTGGCCGGCGGACGGCATCCGGATGAAGCTCGTGCAGGCCGGCTCGGCATCCCTGACCGGCTCGAACCTCGTTGTCAGCGACGAGATCACGACAGAGACGACGGATGCGTCGATCTACGAGGACTACCTCCAGCACTGGAAGGCCATCCTCAAGTCGCGCGAGTACAAGCCCTACGCGTACTGACATCCCAGGGCTGGACGCAGCTAGACAAAGACGTAGCTAGAGAAAAGAGGAGCCGGCCAGATCATCTGGCCGGCTCCTCTTCGTCTAGTTGAACGGTTGTCTAGTGGTTGATCAGGACCCGTCGACGAGCGACGGTGATGTGCCTGCGAGCCGTTCGCTCTCGTCATGGATGAGGGCAGACATCTCGCGGAGCTTGTCTTCGTGCTGCCGGGCGTGGTGAGCGCAGAACATCAGTTCGCCACCTCCGCCAAGCGTCGCACGTACATAAGCCTGAGCGCCGCAGCGGTCGCAGCGGTCGAGGGAGCTCAGTACGGGGGCTGTCAGTGTTGTCACGGTGACCTTCTCTCTGAGCCATCGGCGGTATGTCTGAGTCA
>JBBSSC010000011.1:0-15363 GCA_038242465.1 Propionibacteriales bacterium
CCACGGTCACCGATGTGGCACGGGCCGTCGCCGAGGGACATCGGGTCGTCATCGTGGTGGCGACAGACGGCTCGGCCGGCCTGACCTCCCACGAGATGGCCTCGGGCGGAGGCCTCGGCGCCACCCGCATGCGGGAGCTTCAGAACTCCGCAGACGAACTCGGCGTGCACCGTGTCGTCTCGCTGGGCTATCTCGACGGTGCGTTCTCGACGATCGACGTTTCCACTGCCGCCGAAACGCTTGCCGCCGTCCTTCATGAGGAATCCGCCGACGTCTTGACGACGTACGACCGAGCCGGCGGATACGGCCACCCGGACCACATCCATGTCCATCGTGTGGGGGCCGCAGCGGCTCGCCTCGCCGAGACTCCCGTGGTCTTGGAGGCCACTGTCGACCGGCAACTGCTCCTGCGAGCAGTTCGCGCCATGCGGTACCTCCCGCGGTCCCTGCACATCGATCCGGAGCAATTCAGCGACAGCTACACCCCCCACGACGAGATCACCCATTGCATCGACGTCCGGCGTCAGGTTGGCAAGAAGCAGGCAGCGCTCGCCGCTCATCGCAGCCAGCAGGTCGGTGGTGCCAGGCGCACAGTGGCCTTCCTTCTGGGCCTGCCCCCCCTGCTGACCCGTTTCGTCCTGGGCCGTGAGTGGTTCGTCGAGCCGGGTCGACGTACGACGACTCCACCGTGCGACGACATCTTCGCGAGCCTGCGATGATGCGGCCCTGAAGTCTGTCATCGCAGGCCTTGCCACGTCCTAGGGCCGCAGAGCCAGGACCCTGGGCGATGTTCCAAGGACCTGTGAGGCCGGCTTGAACACGAATCGCCGGTAGGACCAGAACCTGAACACGGTCCCTAGGCCGATGCCGACGAAGTTCGCCGAGATGTTGTCGGCCAGCCGGCTCGTCAGCCCGAGAAGATCGTGCGAGATCACCAACGTCACGATCGAGAACCCCAGGCCGATCAGGTTAAACACTACGAACAGCAAGATCTCTCGGCGCCGATCGCCCGATCCGCCGCCACGCCAGGTCAGCGCGCGGTTCCCGACGTAGGTCACGACCATGGCGAGCCCGACGGCAACCACCTTGGCCAGGGCGGGGTCGCGGGTCGCGAATGGCGAGAGCGTGCGCAGCAGGTTGAAACCAGCGACGTCAACGAAGTAGCCCACTCCACCGACGGCCAGGAAGGAGAGGACCTCAGGGCTGATCAGCCGGGCCACCCGATCAGACCAGGACATCTGACCGACCTGGCTCGGCGTGTTGTCGGCTTCGGCGCAGCGAAGACCGGATCTGATCCCAGCGCCACACCAACGCAAGCGCGATGGCCTCGCGGACGATTCCTGCCGACATCTTGGACTGACCGGTCGTGCGATCGGTAAAGGTGATCGGCACCTCTGCGGTCGTCAGGCCCAGCTGGCTCGCCCGCCACGTGTTCTCGATCTGGAATGAGTAGCCATTCGACTGCGATTCCAACACATTCAGGCGTTGGAGCGATGCGCGACGGAAGGCCCTGAAGCCTGCCGTGGCGTCGTGAACCTTCAAACCGAGCACCGTGCGGACGTACATGTTTCCTGCCCAGGAGATAAGGCGCCGGCTCGGGCTCCAGTTGCTCACGCCTCCGCCGGTGACATAGCGGGACCCGATGGCGACGTCGACAGCCTCGAGGGCCGCGACGAGATCGGGGATCTTGGCGGGGGGATGAGACAGGTCCGCGTCAATTTGAATAATGACGTCATAGGTGTGGTCCAGCGCCCAGGCGAAGCCAGCCCGGTAGGCCGCTCCCAACCCGTCCTTGGCGGCCCTGTTCAGAAGGAAAACCTGATGGCCGTATTCCGGGTGCGCGGAGACCAGCACTCCGGTGCCGTCGGGACTGTTGTCGTCGACCACCAGGATGTCTGCCAATGGCGCTGACCGCAGAACTGCGTCCAGCATGATCTCGATTCCATCTGCCTCGTTGTAGGTGGGGATGACGACGACGATGGTCATGACTTCGGCTCCTTCGTGCTGGCTCCCGGGGATGTCCCCCGGCAGGTCGTTCGGGGTCGTGGCACGGGTCGATCGACGCCGTCATGCAGATAGATGGAGTGGCCGCAGATCGTTGCCACGTCGCGGTACCTGCGGACGATGAGATCTGCTGTGGCGGAGGTTTGCAGGCCCCAGCTGCGCACAGTCGGACCGGTGACGAGCCAGGTCGGGGCCCGTGGTCCGGAGAGCACCGTGTCGAGCTGCGTCAGTTTCGGGTCGAGGGTCTTGGCGGGCAGGCTCCACAGGTGCTCGTAGGGGGATGCCAGCCCGGCTGTCTGCACGATGTCGGGATGCCCGTAGAGATTCACGATCGTGTCGCGGGATCCGGCCGACGCTGCAATGGCCGTGCCGACGGTCTCACCTTCGCTTCCTTTCGGACCGGCGAGGGTTCCAGCCCACGCGAGGATCGCCGCGACGGCCACGTAGACCACGAGGAGCCGCGCCAAACCCCGTCGATCGGCTACTAGGACGCCCGTGGTGATCGAGACAGGGACGATCAGCCCGATCAGATAGTGATGCCAGAAGTTGCCGCCCAGGAGAGCCGATGCGACCGCAAAGACCAGCAGCGCGAGCAATCCCCACCCGAGCGCTCCCAGGCGACGGCGTCGCAGCGCATCGATCCCGACCAGCAGCATCAAGATGCTCAAGCCTGACGCACTCGCAACCCCGATCAAACGGACCAGTCGTGCCCAGGCATGGGCTCGCCCCCCAGCGGCAATCACCCGGCTGGCCTGCAGACGAAATGGGAACATCGCGTCGAAGACGCCCCGCAGTGAAGTGCCGTGGGCCGCCGTCCACACCGCAGCCATCACGAGAACGGCGCTGGCCCCGAGCAGCGCGGCAGCCGCAAGCGAGACGAAGCGGCGCAGCGAGATCTCTGACCTGACGATGGAGACCACCAGGGCCACGACCCCGAAGACAGCGACGTCGGCGAAGTTCTGCTTGACCAGCACGGCGCACATGGCCATGGCCCCACCCACGACCATCCACCCGATGCCGATCCTCGGGTCCACGGAGCGGAGCGAGCGGACGACGGCGATGATGCCGCTGACCACGAACGGTGCGGCGAGCAGCTCGCCGTTGACGGTGTAGCCGCCGAGAAGGGGGGAGACGCACAGCGCTGCAGCTGTGACGGCGGCCCACCGCCCAGCCTGCTCACCGCCGACCAAAGCTGCGACCTGCGCGCAGCCCACAACCACGGCAATCACTGCGAGGCAGCCAAGAACACGCAGGGCCGGGATCCCGCCGAGCGAGTCTGCGAGCTGGAAGATCGTGACGAGCAGCGGCGGCCGGTCGACGAAGTAGTTGCCATAGAGCGAGGTTCCGGCGCCGTGCCACTGTGCGCCGACCAGCAAGAATCCGGACTCGTCAGGACCCGGCGCGTGACCCAGGAACGGGATACGTGCCAGTACTGCCAGAGCGGCGGCGACAGGAACCGTCCACCGAGGCAAAAAAGGTCCGCGACGGCCCAACGCTCGACGAGGGACCACCGCGGGCCCAGCTTCGAGTGTCGTCATGAGTCCAGCGTTGATCCGCGAACCTGCACACCACCTGACTGGAAGGGCGCGATGCGCTGACCCAGCAGGCGCGATGGTGCACGATGACACCATGAGTGTGGTCGGGATCTGCGAGGACGATCCAGATGTCCGCCGTGTCCTCACCGATGCGCTCAAGATGGGCGGACACAGGGTCGTGATCGCTCGCAACGGGCGCGAGGCGGTGCAGAACCTCGGCCGTGACAGCGGCGTGGACGTGCTGATCTTGGACATAGGCCTGCCCGATGCAGACGGCCGAGACGTGTGCCAGGCGCTGCGTGCCAATGGTCAGCATGCGCCCGCACTGTTCCTCACGGCCTTCGACGCGATCCACGACCGGGTGTCCGGTTTTCGCGCCGGAGGGGACGACTATGTCGTCAAACCGTTCGCGATCTCCGAAGTTCTCGTGCGCATCGAATCGCTGGTGCGCAGGGCCCGTCCGCAACCCGTGCGCATCAGTGGCCTGGCGCTGAACCCGGACCGGCTCTCCGTCACCGTAGACGATCGCGAGGCGACGCTCACTCCGACGGAGTTCCGCCTGCTCGCGGCCATCGCAGTCGAGCCGGGCTCAGTGGTCAGACGACGCACCGCCGTCGCCGCCGCATGGCCGGGCGGGGCCATTGTGAACGAGAACACGATCGACTCATATATCCGCCGTCTGCGGGTGAAGCTGGCATCGATCAACTCCCCCGTCGAGCTCACGACCGTCCGCGGCGTCGGATTCACCCTCCGATGAGAGCTCCTGGAAGGACTCTGCAGGCACGGATCGTCTGGACCACGACGATCGTGTCGGCTCTTGCGTTGGCGGCCATGATCGGCACCGTCCTGCTGATCCTCCAAGCCTTGACGATGAACAACATCCATCAACGTCTCGCTGATCAGGCCTCTGCAATCTCGACGACCATCACAGTCGCCGATGACGGCAGCATCTCGACGTCCGAGACCACGAATGACAGGATCGACGACACCACGTGGATCTTCGACGCCGACGGACATCTCGTCGAGGGTCCGAACGTGGGCACAGACGTCCAGCTGCTCGCGCAATCGCTAGCGAGCGTCGATAAGCGCACCCGCATCGAGAAGCAGGAACGAGTACTACTCGCCAGTCCCGTGCAGATTGACGGGACGACGCGTGCGGTGGTCGTCGTCGGGGCATCACTGGAGCCTTATGAGTCCACCCGCAACACAGTCCTCTTCGGGCTGCTCGGGCTCGGAGCGCTCGTCACTGCGGGATCGGCCGCGCTTGCGGCCTGGACCGTGCGGCTCACGTTGGCTCCCGTCGAGTCGATGGCGACCCTGGCCGAGGACTGGTCCGAGCACGATCTCGATACGCGCTTCGAGGACACTGGGACCGATGACGAGTTCGCCCGCCTCGGCCGGACGCTCAATGTGCTGCTGGACCGCGTCGCCGGCGCGCTGCGCAACGAGCAACAACTCACCGCCGAGCTGGCCCACGAGCTACGAACGCCCCTCACCGCGATACGCGGTGAGGCGGAGCTGACCCGGATGGCCGACCTCCCGGCCGACGCCAATGATCGACTCGGCCGGGTCATCGACCTCGTCGACCGGATGAGCGCCACGATCGCCTCATTGCTGGCCATCGCCCGCGGGGAGCACCGCGCCGATGCGCACACGACGACGACCGAGCTGCTTCGCGCGGCGACCCAACAGGCTCCCGCCCGCGACGAGATCGCGATGTTGCTGCCAGACGCCGCAGCGTACGACGTGTCGGCTCCTCTGGAGCTGGCAGCGCGTGCTCTCGCGCCGGTTGTCCAGAATGCCGTCCAGCACGCGCGGTCATGTGTGACGTTCTCCGTGGCATGCACCGAACGGACTATCGCCATCTCCGTCAGCGATGACGGGGATGGCATCTCCACCAGCGAGACTGGCTCGTTGTTCACATCTGGCGTTCGCGGGCCAGCCTCGACCGGCGCCGGCCTCGGACTGGCCTTGGCGCGTCGCGTCGCACGGACGTTAGATGGCGACGTCAGGGTGACCTCGACGGCGCGCCCGACGACCTTCACGCTGACGCTGCCGCGCTTTTGACCAGTCGCAGTCAGGTTGGTATCAGGTTTCGTCTCGCATGGTGTCTGCATGAGCCAATCACCCATCACAGTCCCGAACCGCTCGAAGGCTTCCGTCGGCTACAGCGCATGGACTCGCACCCTGCTGAACAAGGTGCCCGAGGTCACACTGCTGTTCTGGGTGGTGAAGATCTTGTCGACCACGGTCGGCGAGACCGCCGCCGACTTCCTCAACCAGAACGTCGGTCTCGGCCTGTCGGCAACGACCGCACTGATGGCGGTCCTGCTCGCCGCGGTGCTCGTCGTGCAGTTCTCCGCCAACAAGTACATCCCCTGGGTCTACTGGCTGGCCGTCGTCCTGATCAGCGTCGTCGGCACCCTGTTCTCCGACAACCTGGTCGACAACCTCGGCGTCAGCCTGTGGACCACAAGCGCGATCTTCGGCACCGGCCTCGTCCTGTCCTTCATCGCTTGGTACCGCTCGGAGAAGACCCTGTCGATCCACACCATCGTGACCCGCCGACGCGAAGCGTTCTACTGGTTGACGATCCTGTTCACCTTCGCGCTCGGCACGTCGGCGGGTGACCTGGTCGCTGAGAAGCTCGCCGTCGGCTATCTCCCGTCGGCGTTGATCTTCGGTGGCGTCATTGCCGCGATCACCGCCGCCTTCTTCGCCCTCAGGCTGAATGCCGTCATCGCCTTTTGGGCCGCCTACATCATCACGCGACCGTTCGGCGCCTCCATGGGCGACTACCTCACCGCACCCACCAAGGACGGCGGCCTCGGCCTCGGAACCAACGGCACGAGCGCAATCTTCCTGGCGATCATCGTCGCCTGTGTCGCCTGGTTCACCGTCAAGGCAAGGAAGGACGAGCGCGAGCTCAAGACCACGTGACCCTCATTCGCAGTCATCTCGCACGCCTCGCCGGGCCGATCGCCACGATCGGCCTGGCAGGAGCTTCGTTCTTAGCCCTGACTGACTCGGTTCGAGAAGGTGACGGCATCGCGGGGCATGACCCGTCTCTCACCGCGGATCTCGTAGGCCATCGCGCCGGTGCGTTAACGGCCATCGCTCAGGTGCTGACCTTCATCGGCAGCGAGGTGATCGTCGGCGTCTCGGCCCTCGGTCTGATCATCGTGCTGCTCGAGCGCCGCGGACCGCGATACGCGATCGTTGCCGCCGCCGCGATGGCCACCTCGGCGGCCATGACGGTGGGGGTCAAGATGGCGGTCGCTCGCGTCCGACCGGGCACCGCCGACCGCCTCGGCCCCTCCGACAGCACCTACTCCTTCCCGTCCGGACACAGCCTCAACTCAGCCGTACTGCTGGGACTCGTCTGTGTACTCCTGGTACCCCTGCTGCGAAACCGACGTGCTCGCATCGGCGCGTATGGGGCGGCGACGCTGCTCGCCGCAGGCATCGGCGCGAGCCGCGTCTACCTCGGCTATCACTGGACAACGGACGTCCTAGCGTCGTGGGCCATCGCGTCGGTCATCGTGGCGATCGTCCACGGCGTCAGCCGGCCTCTGACCCGTTCGCAGGAGCGATCAGGAAGCAGTCAGGTTGATCGGGACACGGTGGATTCATGATCGCAGCCCTCACTCCGCTCCTCTACTCGCTCGGCCCCGCGGCACTGCTGCTCGTGATGGTCGTGGTCTTCGCCGAGAGCGGTCTGCTCGTCGGATTCTTCCTGCCAGGCGACTCCTTGCTGTTCCTCGCAGGAGCGCTGGTTGCATCCCATGTCATCGGTCTGCCCATCTGGGTCCTAGCGATCGGAGTGTTCGCCGCGGCCGTCGCCGGCGACCAGGTCGGATACCTGATCGGACGTCACTTCGGCCCACGCCTGTTCTCGCGCCCAGACTCGCGGGTCTTCTCCCAAGCAAATGCAGATCGCGCACAGGATTTCTTCGAGCATCACGGCCCCAAGGCCGTTATCCTCGCCCGATTCGTGCCCGTCGTGCGCACCTTCGTCCCGGCAACGGCCGGGGTTGGGCGCATGGCCCGACGACGCTTCAGCATCTACAACCTCATCGGTGCTTGCCTGTGGTCGTTCGGCATCGTTGGGACCGGGTTCTTCTTCGGGAACATCCCATTCGTCGCCGCACACATCGAGCTGATCACGATCGGACTCGCAGCGACCTCTATCCTTCCGGCGGCGGCCGCCTACTGGCGGAAGCGGTCCGCTGGGTCGAACGAGCAGGTCGCCACCCAGTCGACCCTGCGGTGACCCTGACCACGGGCTGCTTTGGTGAGATATCCGGGCGCGACATGGGAAGACGGAGTTAGCGAGAGACTGCTTGTATGACGACGATCGATCCGGCGCAGCTAGCTCTCGCGATCGCCGTGTTGCTCGCCATCACGGTGCTCACCCTGTGGGCGGCTCGTGTCCATGTTCGGGCGGATGTGTTGATAGCCGTCGCCCGCGCCTCCGTGCAGCTGATCGCGGTTGCCTTTGTCATTGCGTGGGTTTTTCGTCATCCCGAAGGGGTCGTGCTCTACCTCGGCGTCATGGTCATGGCAGCGACCGTCACATCAGCACGTCGCATCCGCTGCGGCCCTCGCCTGGCACCGCGGGTCGGTCTCGCCATCGTCCTGGGCGCGCTCTGCGCCGTCCTGCCTGTTCTGGCCAGCGGGGCCCTCGAATGGCGCTCAGAGACGATCCTGCCGTTCGCCGCCCAGATCATCGGTGGCGCCATGACTGCTGCCTCGTTGACGGGCGCGCGACTCCGCGACGATGTTGGCCGCGACTGGGGCCAGGTAGAGGCATGGCTCGCCATCGGTGCCACGCCTCGCCAGGCGACGGTCTCATTCGGGCGCCTAGCTGTCGCTCGAGCACTCATCCCAGCTATCGACCAGACCCGCAGCGCCGGACTGGTCACCCTTCCCGGCGCGTTCGTAGGACTCCTCCTGGGGGGCGCATCGCCAGCGCAGGCCGCCCAAGTTCAGCTGCTGGTGCTCGCCGGCCTGCTTGCCGCCGAGACTGTGGCGGCTGTCCTCACCGCGCGCTTGCTGTCGACCTGGGTAGGAATCAAGCGGCCCGACGTCGACAGCTAGGAACCTGAAGAATACATCGCGCGAGACTCCATGTCACGATCTGCGGTCCTCACGACATGGTGTAGTGAGGAGGTGCCATGTGGCCCGAAGATGATCGCGTGTTGCTGGGCCGGACGGCAACAGATGACCACATCGCTTTCGGCACCCTGTACGACCGTCATGCCGAGGCCGTCGCGCGATACGTGACGGCGCGGCAGAAGGCATCCGACGTCCATCTGGTCGACTCCTGACGGCTCTCAGCGACGTCGATCGGCGCATCTGCGAGCTGCGCCTGGTCGACGGCGTGACGCTCAAGGAAGCTGCGCACGAGCTCGGTCACAGCGGTGGCCAAACGACTTCAACGTGCCAAGGCGCGGATCAGAAGAGGGTGTGGACCGGCGGGAGTCTAGGCGCGCATCGAAGGCACGAGTTCGGGCAGCTCTCGGCTCCCGACGAGCTGTTGTGCCAAGTCGCTCAGCCGGACGTTCTGATCTTGCGAATAGCGTCGGAGGACATTGAACGCCTGTTCGGGCTCGATGTTGAAGCGCTCCATCAAGATGCCCTGCGCCTGCCCGATCACGGTGCGGGTATGCAGCGCCTGCCGGAGCGACTCCTCGTTGCGAGCCACTGCCAGCGCAGCGGCCGCGTGATACGCGAACATCTGCGCCAGGCCCGCCTCCTCGGCGCCGAACTCGGCGAATGAGTCTCCGTAAAGATTCAGCGCTCCGATGCGTTGACCACGGGCATGTAGCTCGATCGACAGGATGCTGTGCACGCCCCGCTCGGCGGCCGCCTTGCCCCACCGCGGCCAGCGCGCATCATGGCCGAGATCCGTCGACCACAGCGTCTTGCCCTCGACCGCCGCGTCGACGCATGGCCCCTCTCGCAGGTCGTACTGCAGCTTGTCGAGATCCCAGACCAGCTCATCGGTGTTACCGACGGTCTCGAAGCGCCGTCCTCCGGCACCGATCACCGTGATACCTGCGCGATCGGCTCCGACCGTCGCAGAGGCGAAGGTGACGATCTCCTCCACCGTGGCATCGAGGTCTTTGGCGTCGGCCAGCACACCGACCAATCGAGAAAGGAGCTGATCCATCGAATCGGTCATGTCGCCCCCAAGGGCAATCACTCTGCATGGCCCCAGCCGCTGCAGCGGCCAAGGAACTTCCGACACTACCGCAGGCATCGTCCGCTCAGCTGATCGTCGGGAGGACTCGATGCCCCGTGGGGACGTCGGTCATGCCATGCGACCGATAGCGTGCTGACCCATGGGTCAGGACACGGTTGTCGCAGCTGCCGCCGGGCTGGGTTTCGGGCTGTCGCTGATCATCGCGATCGGCGCCCAGAACGCCTTCGTCCTGCGGCAGGGACTACGGCGAGAGCATGTGCTGCCCGTCGTTGCGATCTGTGCGATCTCCGATGCTGTGCTGATCGTGGCGGGCATCGCCGGTCTTGGCGCGCTACTCGAGCTCGCGCCGTGGCTCGTCAACCTCACGCGGATCGGCGGAGCGGCATTCCTGCTGACATATGCCGTGCTCGCCGCGCGTCGCGCATGGCACCCGGCGGCGGCCTCCGTCGACCTCAATGGCACGGGGGCGACCCTGTGGCCCGCCGTGACCACCGCGCTGGCCCTCACATGGCTCAACCCGCATGTGTACCTCGACACCGTGATCCTGCTGGGATCGGTAGCCGACTCCCATGGCGACGACCGTTGGTGGTTCGGCGCAGGTGCGATCATCGGCAGCGTCGTATGGTTCGCGACGCTCGGCTACGGCGCAAGGCTGCTGCGGCCGCTGTTCGTCCGGCCGGCCGCCTGGCGAGTTCTCGATACGTCGATCGCCGTGATCATGACCCTGATCGCGATCAACTTGCTGCATGGTCTGTGATGGAACAGTGAAATTCTTCGCGTTGGTCGTTGCGGGCGGTTCCGCCGGCACCCTGAGCCGCTACGGAGTCACCCAGTGGCTGGGCTCCGAGCAGCTGTTCCCGTTCGACACCTTCGCGGTCAACGTCACGGGATCCTTCGCGCTAGGAGTCCTGCTGGCTGTGCTCCTGGTGCGCGCCGACGATGGGGCCCGCCACGCTCGGCTGTTGCTCGGCACGGGCTTCCTCGGCGGCTACACGACGTACAGCGCGCTCGCGGTCCAGACCGATGCCCTGCTGCGCGATGATCACGTGACGCTGGCCCTCGGCTATGCGCTCGGGACCGTCGTCGCAGGCCTGCTTGCCGCTCTTGCCGGTGTGGCTGTGGGAAGGATGTTCGCTCGATGACGCCGCTGCTCATGGCATTGGCCGGCGGGCTCGGCGCAGGAAGCCGCTACAGCCTCGACGCTTGGCTGCGTCCCCGATTCTCGAGCCGGCTCCCCTGGTCGACGCTGCTGATCAACATCACCGGATCGTTCGCCCTCGGCCTGGTACTGGGCATCGGTGCGAGCAGCGCCTGGCTCACGATCGCGGGTACGGGATTCCTCGGCGGCTACACGACGTTCAGCACCGCGAGCGTCGAGACCGTGCATCTTGCACTCGACGGCAGACGCACAGCAGCCGCCGTCAACGCCCTGGCCATGTTGGCCCTGGGCGTTGCGGCGGCGGCTGTCGGCTACGTGCTCGCTTAGGCCTTGGCGGCTGCGGCGATTGCGGCGGCGAGCGTCTGCTGGTTCGGGTTCTCAACGACCTTGCCGGCGACCAGGACAGTCGGCGAGCTGCTGACGTCCTTCTTGGCTCCCGCGTCCTTGGCCTCCTTGATCCAGGGGATGAAGCGCTCGGTCTTGACGCACTCGTCGATACCCGTGATGCCGAGGTCCTTGACCGCCGAGATCAGCTCCGGGTTCTCCGGGCCGGCCGTGCCCTCGTCGGGCTGATTGGCGTAGAGGTAGTCGTGCACCTTGATGTAGTCGCCGACGCCGCCCTTGTCGAGTGCGCACAGAGCGACGTTGGTCGAACGGCGGGAGTACTCATTCGGGCTGCCGCCCAGATCATCGAGGAAGGAGAACGGCCTGTAGGTCACCGTGATGGCGCCGCTGGCGACCTGCGACTTCAGAAAAGCGCCACTCTCCTGCTCGAAGGAGCGGCACGCTGGGCACTGGAAGTCTTCGTAGAGCTCGACCGAGACGGGCTTGGCGTCCGCGGGAGCCGTGCCGCCCACCGCGGCCGAATCGACGACAATGCCGAAGTCCTCGGTGGCGTTCTTCGGCTGGACGACCTTGTCGTTCTTCTGGTTGTCGTCGCTGGCCGCCTTGATGCCCCAGCCGCCCACAGCGATGAGGCCAATCACGATGACGACGATGCCGACCGTGATGAAGTTGCGCTGTTTGCGATCGGCTTTCTCGCGTTCCTTGCGCATCTGCTCGGCGCGTGCGGCTCGCTGCTGACGTTCGTTGCTCACTGAAGTCTCCTGGTCGGGGCGGTCACCATAGGGACCAACGCGGCACCTTCGGCAAAGGTTCCACGTGAGCGTACCGGCCCGATCACACATTCCTCTTGCTGCACTAGTGTGCGAGACGTGAATGACAAGCTGGTGTGGATCGACTGTGAGATGACCGGGCTCTCCCTCGAAGCGGATGCGCTGATCGAGGTGGCGGCGCTCGTGACCGACTACGACCTCAACGTTCTGGGCGATGGCGTCGACCTCGTGATCAAGCCGCCGCAGGCCGCGCTCGATCAGATGAACGACTTCGTGACCCAAATGCACACCACATCGGGGCTCATCACCGAGCTCGAGCAGGGGTTGAGCCTGCGCGATGCCGAGGAGCAGGTCCTGGACTACGTCCGCGAGTTCGTCAAGGAGCCAGGCAAGGCGCCGATGGCAGGCAACACGATCGGCACCGACCGGGCCTTCCTCGCCCGCGACATGACCGAGCTCGAGGGCTACCTGCACTACCGAGTCATCGATGTCTCCTCGATCAAGGAGCTGTCGCGCCGCTGGTTCCCGCGCGCGTACTTCGCAGCGCCCACCAAGGGCGGTCAGCACCGCGCACTGGTCGACATCCAGGAATCCATCGAAGAGCTGCGCTATTACCGACGCGCTGTTTTCACCGCAGATCCGGGCATTGACTCCGACACCGCGAAGGCCATCGCGGCCGAGGTGTCCGGTTCAGTGACGGGCCAGTCGTAGCCTCCCAAAGGCCTGCGTTAGACTCGTCCACGCCGTGCTGGGCGTATGCCCAGTACGCGTGGTGGGCGTAGCTCAGTTGGTAGAGCACCGGCTTGTGGTGCCGGTGGCCGCGGGTTCAAGTCCCGTCGTCCACCCCACGAAGACCCCCGAGACTCCGGTCTCGGGGGTCTTGTCAGTTCGCGGCCACGCGGCTGATACGAAGGCGGGATGAAGACCCGAAATCTTCGCGTTGTCCTGCGGCACCCCATCCCAGAGCACTAACCTCCGGTGAGTTCACGATGACGAAGCCGCCCGAGGAGCACGATGACCGAGCAACTTGACACCATAGATCGAGCTGACCAAACGAAGCTGGTGGGCGGGGTCTTCATCAGTCACGTGCATGAGGACCGGGCGATCGCCGATGCCTTCTCGACCTTGGTCGGAGACGTCACTGCTGGAACCGTCCCTACATACGCATCGAGTTCAACATCTCCACTTGAGGGGATTCAGTACGGTGACGAGTGGTTTCAATGGATCCGTTCGAAGGTCGAGAGCGCTGACCACGTCGTGGCAATCCTTACACCTCGAAGCGTTGGCAAACCCTGGATCCTTTTCGAAGCGGGGCTGGGCAAAGCCAGCACAAATTCCACCATGTTCGGCCTCGCCGTGGGAATGAGCGTCGCTGACGCGTCGGTCGGCCCGTTCGGAGTGTTTCAGAACTCGAGTGCTGAAAAGCTCTCCTTGATCAAGCTCTGCGATCAGCTCACGGCATCGACTCCCGTGGAGCCACGACCCGCCGTCGTCGAGCGGATGGTGGACATATTCTTGGAAACTGTGAGCGGGATCGTCCCTGAGGAAGAACCGGTCGTAGAAGACACCAAATCTGCTGCCCTCTTCCAGGCGATCGAAGACTTGAAATTCCTCGTGCGTGAGCAGCGCACTACCGGAAACGACGTTCACTCCCCCGTTTCGCGGCACGACAGAGCACTTTGGTCGGCCATGCCTGGCCTGCTCGATGAACTCCCTTCCGCCGCGCGGCGACAAATGCTAGTCAGGGCCACACATGAGCTGATCGGACCTGCGATAGGAACACTTGCAGAAGCATCGCTCTTGTCAGGCACGCGGAATCTTCGATCTCTCGAACGCATTCTCTCGGTGTTAGACCAGGGACTGGGTGAAACTCGTATGACCTCATCGAATGACTGGGTGTTTCATTTCGTCCGTCGAGAGATGGACACGATCTTTCGAGACGCGCACGATCGCGGAGAGCGAACCGCCGAAAGCCGGCGGCGACGTTCGGTACCCCGCGAGGAACGCCAGGCCGAACAAGAACTGGATGACGATTCTATGGACCCGGACTTGGAGCCCATCTCCTGACGAATGGCGGAAAGATCCGCCAGGCCCCGACCAATGACCGATCCGTGCCAGCCGGGTGCCTGTTCTTCAAGCACGAAGTGGGCAGTCGCTGGCTAGGACATGAACACCTTCCGCTTTCAGCGAGGCATCCACGATTCGAGCCACCTCTGTGCACGTTCTGCCGCGAAGAGGTGAGTTGCGTCGACGCCCAGCAGCCGCTGCGCGACTACTTCGGGAGCGACGAGCCTGGCCGCAATGAGCGCTGAGACGAATTCGAGATCCTTCTCGCGATAGGCGCACAGTTTCGCAACGCACAGGTCTTCCTTGTCGAGGCACCAGCCGGTGAACTCGGGCTTGCCACCAGGAGCAGCGGTGTTGGCGTTCTGCACTTTAACGAGCCGGCCACGCCAACCATCCGGAAGCACGGAAGTCTCCAGGTCGACGCCGTCGATACTGAAGCCATGCAGTTCCTCGAACGCCGAGAACTCACCTGCAACTCCTTCGATGAGATCGGCGAGCCGCGCAGTTTCGTCATTGCCGTCAGCGATAGGCAGGATGTCAACCTCGATCGACATCGTCGCGCCCGCCGGCAGGTCATCCTCGCGGAGTGATCCCAGAATCGACTGCGCCCCCACAACGATGACTTCTGAGCACCAAGCACCTGGCAAGCGGTTCGGATTGCGTGCTCCAACTGATCGCGTCGCATTAGCTCACGCGCTTCAGCACATCGACGCGGTCCTCTTGCGACAGAAGACCGCTCATCGGGGACACCTCGCGCAGCTCGATCGACTCACGATCAAGCCCGGTCAGCACGCGCTTGACGCCCGCTACATCACCCCGGCCAATGAGCGAGGCCCAGCGTTCGAGATTGCGCTCGTGCGGCTGCCCAGTGACGCCATCGCCCAGGCGTGACAGATTTCGATCGATCATCGGACGCCACTTCTCCAGCGAGTCACGCGTCAGCTGCGATGAGATTCTTCGATGCAAAAGCCAAGATCGCCGTTCCGAGCGCGTCAGCCGAGGCTCGACAGAGACACGCACCAGGTCGAGTCGACGGCCCATGCACGAGAGCAACCGGTCGAGCTGGTCGTCACTTAGCTCCACCTTCGACGACAGGAACTGGCTGATGCTCGGCTGATGCACGCCACTGATCCGTGACAGCTCCGACTGTGTGGTGCCGGTCTCCAGCATCACTTGTCGCAGCAGATCGCCTCGATCGGACATACTCAAACCATAGCACCCGGCACTATAGTTCGATGTTCAGTCGACTCGCTCAAAGGCTGTGCGAGGCTGCAC
>JBBSSC010000012.1:0-14805 GCA_038242465.1 Propionibacteriales bacterium
CCCCGATCACCTCGAGCTTCACCCAGGTGGTCCCGAGCGCTTCCCGAGCGAGTTCGGCCGTCAGGATCGCCTCACGGGCGCTCATGCAGCCGGCCGTGTTCGGCAGCAGATGCATGCCGAGCTCGCGCAACGTGGTCAGCAGACCATTCGACCCGGTGTCAGACGTGCGGCGCATCGAGACCGTCACGAGGCCCGGTTGCCCGGCTTCGACAACTCGGCGGACGGTGTGGTGGCTGGTTAGACCGCCTGTGCCCAGCCACAGCCTGCTCGGCAGGTGGACCCCGGCGATCTGCAGACCGGAAGCGTCATCGTCGTCCATGCCTGTTACCCGCCCTGACGTGCGGTGATGATCTCGACGTGGTCGTGTTCTTGCAACACCGTCGAGGACCAGTCCGTCCCGCGCACGACGGCTCCGTTGAGCGCGATGGCGACGCCCGCGGCGTACGACACGAGGCTTAGGAGCGGAGTGCCGTCGGGCACCTCGCGAGGTTGTCCGTTGACTGTCACGTGCATGAGTTCTCGTCTTTCGTCGGAAGGTCGAAACGGGCAGGCAGGAAGGCGCGCGTCGCTTGTGGGACGTCGCCACCTGCGACGTAGGCGCGGATCGCCGCCGCGGTGACGGGGGCCAGGAGCACCCCGCCGCGATAGTGACCGCCGGCCACGAGCCGCCGGGCCGGGCCGGGTGCGGGGACTGGACCGAGGAGCGGTCCGTTGTCGGGACTTCCGGGACGATCCCGCGCCATGACCTCCAGCACGTGAGCCGTCTCAAGCCCGGGCACCAGCGCGCGGGCAGTCTCCAGAAGCCGCGCCACGCCTCCGACTGTCGGCAGTGGAGTCGTCTCCTCGGCGGGATGCTCTTCCTCGGTCGCGCCGATGACCAGCTCACCGTTGCGTCGGGGCACGACGTAGACCTGCCGGCCGTGCAGCCGTGCCCGAAGGACGCAGGTAGGGGCGTCGGATGTCCGCACGCGGATGATCTCCCCGCGGACCGGTCGCACATGACTCAAGCCCGCGACCCCCGTGGCCAGCACTACGACGTCGGCGCGCAGGCGGGTGTCGTCCTGCAGCACGACGCCGTCTCCGACAGGAACAGCGTGTTGCCGGATGACGCGATCGCCGAGCACATGCAGCAAGGCGGCCATGACCTGCCGCGGATTGACCTGCCCGTCGCCCGGCAGAAACGCTCCGCCTACGACCCGGGTCGACAGCCGGGGCTCCATGGCCCGCAACTCTCGGACGCCGAGCTGTTCGACTCGGATCCCGGCGCTGGCCAAGAGATGACAACTGCGGCGAATCTCAACGAGGTCGTCTCGGTCGCCCGCCAGCAGCAACGTCCCGTCCGTGCGCAGGTCGACGTCGACACCCGAGCGTGCGCTCAGATCAGCGGCGAAGGCGGGCCACCGCGCCAGCGAATCCTGGCCGAGCCGTAGCAGGGGCTCCTCGCCGAACCACGCCTCACCGGCCGGCGCGAGCATCCCGGCCGCGGCGTAGGACGCACCCGCGCCCGGCGACGGATCGCAGACGAGCACGTCGTGCCCTGCCTTGACCAGTTCGTCGGCGCAGGCAAGCCCCACGATGCCGCCTCCGACGACCACCACGGACTGGCAGTCATCGCGCGCGCTCACGAGGCGTGGACGAGGTCGACGATCTCCTTCGCGGCGCGGGGTGGGTCGAGTGCCTGCCACACCGCCGCCACTACGGCGATTCCGTAGGCGCCGGCGCGCAGGACCGACGGGACACGGTCTGCGGTGATTCCGCCGATCGCGATCGTTGGGATCACCAGGCTGGTGGCGCTCAACCCAGCCAGCCCGATGGGGGCGGGCAGTCCAGTCTTAGTCGTGGTGGCATGCACCGGGCCGACCCCGGCATAGTCTGCTCCGCCGGCTCGCGCGTTCTGGGCGTCGGCGCGGTCACGGCACGTCGCCCCGATGAGGAAACCGGCCGGGGCCAAGGCCCGCGCGTCCTCGACGGACAGATCGTCCGAACCCAGGTGGACGCCGTCGGCTCCCGCCGCGAGGGCCAGGTCGAGTCGGTCGTTGACGATCACGCGTGTCCCGCGAGGTCGGACGACGCGGACGGCTGCGCGCGTCCAGGCCACCAGCTCGCGGTCGGTCGCCGGTTTGGCGCGGACCTGGATGGCGTCCACCCCGGCGTCGACGACCGCTGCCACTAGTTCGAGGGCGGCCTCGTCGAGGTGGGGAAAATGAGTGATGAGGTGGATGCGTGGCAACACGTCGTAAGCACTTCCTTCGCCGGAATGACTCCGGTGCAGGTTCGACGGTCGGGGCGTCTGCAGCCCCTTCTCAGCCCGATGCTTCGGACTCCCGTGTGGATGCCGACGACCATAGCACCAGTAGGCGGGACGCGGCTTCACCTTGTGATCGCTCATCAATGCCCGCCCCGTAAAGTGGCAGGGCGACGTCATAAGGCGGCGGTGCTGCGAAAGAGGGATATCGATGAGCTCGACCGGATCGACGCGGGGCAATCCCGCGTTCGGCGACATCGTCCGTTCGATGGTCGTCATCGGTGTCATCATCTTGGGCCTGTACGGCTTCGGGCAGCTGTTCACGTCGACGCCCGAGAGCAAGGTCAAGACGATCGACTACGTCTCGGTCGTGGAGCAGGCGCGACCCGCCGCGACGTTCCCGCTGGCTGCTCCCGCGAGCCTCCCCAAGGGATGGCGGGCGACGTCGGCCCGCTTCCAGACCGCCGGCTGGCACCTCGGCGTGCTGACCGACGATGACGACTACATGGGCCTCGAGCAGCTCCGCGCGACCGTCGACCGGGCCGTCGACCGCTTCGCCGAGGACAGCAGCAGCGACGGCACGGCCGAGGTGGCCGGTCAGACGTGGTCCATCCGCAAGGGTCCCGACGATCGTCTGACGTACCTCCGCAACGAGAACGGGCTTACCACGCTGGTCAACAGCACCGCGTCGCGCCCCGTCGTCGAGGATTACATCGCGTCGTTGTCGACGTCCTGAGCTGAGCCGGTAGCCGCCGCGAGACGGGCCCGCGCCCCGTCGAGCCACTGCTGGCAGATGCTGGCGAGCTTCTCTCCGCGCTCCCACAGTGCGAGCGACTCATCGAGGCTCGTGCCGCCCTGCTCGAGCTTCGCGACGACCGCGATGAGCTCGTCGCGGGCATGCTCGTAGGCGATCTCTGGGTTGGTGTCAGTCATGGTCGCCGTCCTGGGTCTTCGTGGTGGTCAGGGTGCGCGCGCCGATCGTGCCGTCGGCGACGCGGATGGTTATCTCGGTGTCGGCATCGACCTGACCGACGGACGTCACGACGGTGCCATCGGCGAGCTGGGCGACCGAGTAGCCGCGCTCGAGGGTCGCGAGCGGTGAGAGCCCGCGCACCCGCGCGAGGTGGTGGGTGATCTCGTCGCCGGCACGGTCGAGTCGATGGCCCAGCGAGCGCCGGGCGCGGTCGCGCCACTCGTGCACGACGTCTTGCTGAGCGTCGACGAGGACGTGCGGCTGGGCGAGCACGGGTCGCGAGCGGATGTCGGCGAGACCGCGCAGCTCACGCTCGACGATCGTGCGGATCGCGAGACGCGCGCGCTCTCGCATCATCGCGACGCCGGCGAGCTCGTCGCGGACGTCCGGGACGATGCGCTTGGCGGCATCCGTGGGCGTCGAGGCGCGCAGATCTGCGACAAGATCGAGGATCGGAGTGTCTGGCTCGTGACCGATCGCGCTGACGACGGGGATCTTGCAGGCATGCACGGCCCGGATGAGTGCCTCGTCCGAGAACGGGAGGAGATCTTCGATCGATCCGCCGCCGCGGGCGATCACGATCAAATCGACCGACGGATCGCCCGACAGCTCCGCGAGTGCCTGCATGACATCGCGTGCGGAGTCATTGCCCTGCATCAGGGCGTGGCGCACGATGAAGCGGACATCCGGCCAGCGCAGGCGCGCGTTCTCCAGGACGTCGCGCTCGGCTGCGGAGTTGCGGCCCGTGATGAGACCGATCCCGCGGGGGAGCAGGGGCAACCGTCGCTTGAGCCGCGGGTCGAACAAGCCCTCCGCCGCCAGCAGTTGCTTGCGCCGTTCGAGCTGGGCCAGCAGCTCGCCCTCGCCCTGCGGCCGGATCTCGCGCAGCTCGAGCGACAGCGTGCCGCGGGGTGTGTAGAACGTCGGCTTGGCGTGCACGACTACTCGTGAGCCCTCCGTGATGGGGGCTGGCGAGGCGTCGAGCACGCTGGCGTGGCATGTGGCGTCGATCGAGATCTTCGCCGCGAGATCACGCAGGGTGAGGAAGCAGATGCCTTGCCGACGTGTCAGCTGGGCGATCTCCGCCTCGACCCATACCGCTCCGAGTCGTCCGATGTAACCGTCGAGGAGCTGCGATATCTGTCGCAGCGGCGCGGGAGTGTCTGCGCTGGTCTCGAGAGCCATGCCCCAAACCTTAGGGCGCGAACGTGCTCGTCTTGATCGGCGTCAAGTTGGGGGTGGCTGTCTGCTTGGCAACGGTCGTCGCCGTGATGTCGCCACCGGGGCGACGCACGACGTAGCCGTCCGACCAGATCTTGTGCTTGCCGACCGTGGTGCCAGTGCGCTGGGCCTCCCACATCTTGCCGTCGCCCGCGTAGATCGCCGAGTGGTAAGCGGAGCCGCCGCGCATGAAGACCAGGATGTCGCCGGCCTTCTTCTTGCTCTTGGGGATGCTCTTGCCGGCCAGCTGTGCGCCGGATGTGCGGCCGATGTTCTTGCCGGCCTTGTTGTAGACGTACTGGACGTAGCCGGAGCAGTCGAATGATCCGGGGCCGTCGGCGCCGTAGCGATATGGCTTGCCCTTGAGCTTCTTGGCCCAGCTCAGGACGTCATCAGCACGGTCGTCGACCTTGACCTTGGCTGCTGTGGCGGGACCGGACAGACCGGTCAGGACGATGGTGGAGCCGACGAAAAGGCTCGCGAGAACGCGTGAATGCGTGCGCATATGAGGGGTTCCTTCGTGCACGCCTGTGAAAGATGACCTGTCGGGTTCAGGCGCGAAGGATGCCTGTCGAACGATGTCCGATTAACCCCAAGACTCGAGTTAGAGCCGCACTGCTGGGTCTTCCATGCCCGTCGCTTGTTGATCGAAGGCTGCGGACGTGACGGGCTTCGGCGCGTACGCAGTGCGGCCCGGGGGAGCCAACGCCGCGCAACGTTACCTGCTTCTAAGGAAAAAGCGGAATTGAAATGTCTCTGAGCGTGTCGCTACGCCTGTTCGGGCAATTCGCATGACATGTCTGTCACGGCCTATCGCCTAGGATGGAGCCATGTCCTCTCAGGTCTCCCTTGGCATGCCCCCAGTCGGCGGCAGCGTCCTGCTCGCCGATCCGCGCGGCTACTGCGCCGGCGTCGACCGGGCCGTCATCACGGTCGAGAAGGCGCTGGATCTCTACGGCGCTCCGGTGTACGTCCGCAAGCAGATCGTGCACAACAAGCACGTCGTCAACAATCTCGCTGCGCGCGGTGCGATCTTCGTCGAGGAGCTCGACGAGGTGCCCGAGGGTGCCACGGTCGTCTTCTCCGCCCACGGCGTCTCGCCGATGGTGCACGCCGAGGCTGCCGACCGCAGCCTCAAGACGATCGATGCGACCTGCCCGCTGGTCACCAAGGTGCACCACGAGGCCCGCCGATTCGCCAGTGATGGCTACCGCATCCTGCTGATCGGCCACGAGGGACACGAAGAGGTCGAGGGCACTGCGGGCGAGGCACCCGATCACATCACGCTGGTGCAGACCCCCGACGACGTCGAGGGCCTCGAGTTCCCCGAGGGCACGCGCCTGTCGTGGCTGTCGCAGACGACGCTCAGCGTCGACGAGACCATGGAGACGGTCCGCCGGCTGCGCGAGAAGTTCCCGCAGCTCGAAGATCCGCCGTCCGACGATATTTGCTATGCGACGCAGAACCGTCAGGTCGCGGTCAAGGAGATCGCCAAGAACGCCGATCTGGTGATCGTCGTAGGCTCGGCGAACTCGTCCAACTCGGTGCGCCTCGTCGAGGTCGCACTCGAAGCCGGCGCCAAGGCGTCCTACCGCATCGACGACATCTCCGAGTTCGACGAGGCCTGGCTAGAAGGTGCCGAGACGGTTGGCGTCACATCAGGCGCCAGCGTCCCCGACAACCTCGTGCAGGACGTCCTGGCCTACCTGAGCGCGCACGGCCACCCGGACGCCGACGCGGTCCGCACCGCCGACGAAAGCCTGATCTTCGCGCTCCCTCCCGAGCTCCGCAAGGACATGAAGGCCGCCGGCGTCCCCTACTAACCGGGGGGTACCCACCCCGGGCCAGATTTGCGGGGTCCTGCACGTTCTCGAAGGCGGTATTCCGTGCAGAAGCCCGCAAATCGGGCCTGGGTCAGCGGCGGCGGACCACCATCGCGCTGCCTCCGCCTCGGCGCTTGGGCTCGGCGACCGCCGTGAGACTGCCGTTCTTACCGACCTCGATCACCGCGGCTGCGCCGATCTCGGCGGCCGAGGTGAACTGATCGCCCGACGGCGTCAGCACCTGGCCGTACGGGGCCAGCAGATTCTTGTACGCCGCGATGAACTCGGGCTCGGCCGACGTTGATGCGGCGTTGCGCTGCGAGGCTCGCGGAGCGGCCACGGCCCTCGGCAGCGACATCCCGAGGTCGATGCGATTGACCAGGATCTGCAGCACCGTCGTGATGATCGTCGCGCCGCCGGGGGAGCCCAGGACGTACGTGACCCGTCCGTCCTTCGTGACGATCGTCGGCGACATCGACGAGCGCGGACGCTTGCCGGGAGCGATGCGGTTGGGATCCTTCGCGTCGTAGACCGTGCTGAAGTCGGTCAACTCGTTATTGAGCAGGAAGCCGCGTCCCGGGATAGTCATGGCCGAGCCGCCGGTCTGCTCGATTGTCAGGGTGTACGCCGCGGCGTTGCCCCACTTGTCGACGACCGAGAGATGCGTCGTCGAGATGTTCTCGGTATCCGCCCTCTCCTGCTTGGTGACCGTCCCGCAGCCGCGGCCGCGGAGAGCTCCGGCAGCGACAGGACGTGTCGAGGCCTTGCTCGGGTCGATCGTGCAACGGCGGGAGTTGGCGAACCGCTGGCTCAGCAGAGTCTTGGTGGGCACCTTGACGAATTTGGGATCGCCGACATAGGCATTGCGATCGGCGAAGGCCCGGGCGGAGGCCTCGAGATACAGGTGCATGCTTCGACCGAGACGCTTTCCGCTACCGAGCCGATAGGTCTCCAGGATGTTGAGTGCCTCGCCGACCGAGGTGCCTCCGGACGATGACGGTGCCATGCCGTAGACATCCAGACCCCGGTAGTTGATGCGTGTTGGCGACTGGCTGCGGATGCGATAGCGGGACAGATCATTGACTGTCATGGAGCCTGCCGGGGCGGGAAGGGTCGACGCGGGATCCTTGCGCGGGGACTGCACCACCTTGACGATGTCCTTGGCGATGGCACCGCGGTAGAACGCGTGAGGGCCGCGCTTGGCGATCGAGGTCAACGTGCGGGCGAGGTCGGGATTGCGGAAGCGGGTGCCGACCTTGGGGGCGTCGCCGCCGGGCAGGAACAGCTTCGCGGTGTCAGGGAAGGCCGCGAACCGCGCGGCATTGTCGAGCGTCTGGTTGCGGAACGTCTTGTCGACGACGAATCCGTTGCGTGCCAGGGCGATAGAAGGCGCCAGAGACTGCTTGAGCGAACGGGTGCCGAAACGCTTCAGCGCGGCATCCCACGTCGCGAGGGTGCCCGGGACGCCGACGGCGACGCCTGACGAGACCAGCTCGGGACTGAAACGGTAGGGCTGGCCGGTTACCGGATCGATGAACGCATCCCGCTTGATGCCGGACGGCGCGGTCTCGCGGCCGTCGATCGTCCTGACCTTCTTAGTCTTCGCGTTGTAGTAGACGAAGTACCCACCGCCGCCGATGCCGGCGCTGTACGGCTCAGAGACTCCCAGCGCCGATGCCATCGCGACGGCCGCCTCTGCTGCATTGCCCCCGCGGGCGAGAACCTCGCGGCCGATCTTGCTGGCATTCGCATCGACCGACGACACCGCGCCACCTGTGCCGCGGGCCGTGGACCCGGATCCTCGCGCCTCGGCTCCCGGAGGACTGGCGGTGACGACTGCTGCTGCGACGGTGAAGGCCGCGGTGGCGGCGATCAAACGACGTGGACGAAGTATGACGGCAGTTTCGATCATGGCGAGCTTCCCCCGAAGACATTGGTTGGCGTCTGCTCACGGTACGACGGGCCAGACGGCGGCGCGACCCCTGCGCACCCCGAATTTGGGCTGCGATAATGGTCAGGTGGACACCGCCCTGACGTTCGTGACTCTGCTCGCCATCGTCGTGGGGGTCAGTGCAATAGCGGGCAAACGCAATCTGTCGGCGCCGCTGGTGCTGATCGTGGTCGGTATCGTCGGCTCCTATCTGTCGTTTGTCCCCAACTTCAAGCTGACGCCAGAGATCGTCCTGGTGGGGCTGCTGCCGCCCCTGCTCTACGCCGCCGCGATACGTACCTCGCTGGTCGATTTCAAGGCGAACTTGCGGCCCATCGCGTTGCTGAGTGTCGGGCTGGTGCTGTTCACGACCGTTGTCGTTGGCTTCCTGGTCTCGTGGCTGCTCGACATACCGCTCGCGGCTGGCTTCGCGCTGGGTGCCGTCGTGGCGCCGCCGGATGCGGTGGCGGCGACCGCCATCGCCCGTCGTATCGGATTGCCACGGCGTGTCGTCACGATCCTCGAAGGCGAGAGTCTGGTCAATGACGCGACGGCCATCGTCACGCTGCGGACGTCGATTGCCGCGATCTCAGGCACTGTCAGCGTCTGGCAGGTCGGGGCGGGCTTCCTCGTGTCGGCGGTCGGCGGGGTCGCGATCGGTCTGTTCGTGGCGTTGGTCATCGGCAAGTTGCGCCGTCGCATCGAGGACGAGCTGACCGACGTCGCGGTGTCGCTGCTGACGCCGTGGCTCGCTTACATCCCGGCCGAGGAAATTCACGTCCCGGGCGTCGACACCCATCCGTCCGGGGTACTGGCAGTCGTGGTCGCGGGCATCATCTTGGGGCACAAGTCGCCCGTCATCCAGTCCGGTGCGTCGCGCCTGTTCGAGCGCACCAATTGGGCCACGATCTCGTACGTCCTCGAGAATTCGGTCTTCCTGCTGATCGGCCTGCAGATCCGCGGCATCCTCGATGACGTCAGCCAGAGCGATCTCACCACGACTCGCATCGTGTGGTCGTGCATCGCGGTGCTGGTCACGGTGATCGTCGTGCGTATGGTGTGGGTCTTCCCGTCGACCTACCTGCCCCGCCTGATCCCCAGGGTCGCGGAATCCGAGCCGCGACCGACGCCTCAGAGCGCGTTTCTGGTCGGATGGACGGGCATGCGTGGCGTGGTGACGCTGGCGGCGGTGTTCCTGCTGCCCGAGGAGACCCCGCAGCGCGAGGTGCTGGTGCTGATGGCGTTCGTCGTCACGGTCGGAACGCTGATGGTCCAGGGTCTGAGCATCCCGGCGCTTGTGCGGTGGCTCAAGGTCCCCGGCCCCGATCGTCATGAGGACCATCTCCAGGAGGCGGCGGTATTTCAGGCCGTCACGGATGCGGGAATGTCGTTCCTCGACGAGGAGGTCGAAGGAACTGTGCCCGAGCCGGTCATGAGTCGGTTGCGCTCGCGGGCCACCGATCGCACCAATGCAGTGTGGGAGCGGCTCGGAGGCACGGAGACTCCGAGCGCGCAGTACTCGCGGCTGCGGGCCGAGATGTTGCAGCGCGAGCGGCAGGAGCTGCTGCGCATCCGGGCGCTGGGGACGGTCGACCAGTCGGTACTGACGCGCATCATGAATGCTCTGGACGTCGAGGAGTCGATCCTGGATCGAATGTACGAGGACGAGACGACGGCCAACCGGGAGGTCGACTTGAGGCCGACATATGAGCAGGACGGACCGTGCGAGCATCTGGCTAATGCGTGTGCGGTGCCCGAGCCGAAGACGCCCAGGGGATGCGAGGAGTGCCTGCGCGATGGCAGCGACTGGGTGCATCTGCGGCTGTGCATGACGTGCGGTCACGTCGGCTGCTGCGACTCGTCAGAGGGCCGGCACGCAACGAAGCACTTCGAAGAGACAGCTCACGCCGTCATGCGCAGCTTCGAACCGGGTGAGGCGTGGCGCTGGTGCTTCGTCGACGAGGTCACCGGCTGACCGGTCGACGAGTCAGCGTGTGGGAGCGGCGATGACGCGCAGGGCGATGATGCCGAGGGCGAGCGCGTAGCCGATGGCGAGCGTCATGCCGTGATCGATCGTCGTCGCGATCAGGCGAGCGAGGGTGCTGGCGTCCTTCGCGAGGTCGTCGAGCTGGAGCGCCGAGGGCTCGAACAGGCAGACCGCGAGCAGGCTGCCGATCAGCAACACGGGAGGCAGGACCCCGGTTGGCAGGAGCGAGCGGGCGTCGACGCTCAGCGGCGCCGTCATGACCACGAGCACGAAGCCGACCGAGAAGAGCAGCCCCAGATCTCCGTCCGCCAGATCGAGCAGGAGGATCGCGATCATCGCGGCGCAGGCGAAGATGATCGCGCGCTGTGCCGTCAGGTCACGACTGGCCATAGATGAGGACGTGCCCGAAGCCGCCTGGGTCATGGCAATGACGGTAGTTCATCGACGAGCTCGGGGGCGGTCAATGTGCGTGGTGTCGTCTCGACGAGTCGTGGTGAGGGAATCTCGGCGGATGACACCTGCAGTGCATTGAAGCGGCGGGCGGTGACCAAGAATCGTGACTCGACCGAACTCACGGCGTCGTTGTACGACTTGACGGTGCTCTCCAGCGAGCGTCCGAGCTTGTCGACGTGGCCCGCGACGGTGCCGATGCGGTCGTACATCTCGCGGGCGATGGTCTGGATCTCGCGCGCGTTGGCGGCGAGCTGCTCTTGCGTCCACGCATAGGCCACGGTGCGCAGCAGCGCGATGAGTGTCGTGGGTGTGGCCAGCACGACCTTCTTGGCCGAGGCGTACTCCAGCAGCGTCGGCTCGGCCTCGAGTGCGGCCGACAGGATCGACTCGCCGGGGACGAACAGCACGACGAACTCGGGGGTCTGGTCGAACTGCGACCAGTACGACTTGGCCGCGAGCTGGTCGATGTGGGTGCGGACCTGACGGACATGGCGTCGCAGGTGTTCGGCCCCCTCGAGCTCAGTCTCGGCCTGCGCCACGTCGAGGTAGGCGTCGAGCGGAACCTTGGAGTCGACGACGACGCGCTTGCCGCCCGCGAGCCGGACGACCATGTCGGGCCGCAGCAGCGAGTCGCCATCGCTCACGCTGACCTGCAGCTCGAAATCGCAGCGGTCGAGCATGCCGGCGAGCTCAGCGGTGCGCTTGAGGTGCATCTCGCCCCATCGCCCGCGGACCTGCGGGCGGCGCAGCGCCGTAGCGAGCGAGGCGGTCTCCTTGCGCAGCGAGTCGCTCGTCAGGCGCACCGCGTCGACCTGCTCGCGCAGCTGGGTGTGCCACTCGATGCGGCTCGACTCGAGCTGGCGCAGTCGCTCACCGAACCGGTCGAGACTCTCCTTGACGGGCTCGACGGCTTGAGCCGTCGCTGCCGTGGAGAGCGACAGGTCATGCGCGGTGGCCGTAGGAGCCCGCCGTCCGCCGATCAGCATGCCGAGCGACAGCCCGGCGATGAGGGCGAGGAGGGCGGTGAGCAGGAGGGGGAAGACGTCCATATCTGAAGCATCGCGGCCCCCACCGACACTTCCACCCCCAACGGTGGGCGTCCTCAGGAGCGCATCGCCGTGAGCGGGGAGATGGATGCGGCTCGGAGCGCGGGGAGTAGGCCGCCGACCAGGCTTGCCGCAACCCCTCCGGCGAGCACCACGATTGGCAGGAAAGTCGGCATGATCAACGTCCAACCTTGGAACCAGCACCACCCGGCTGCCGCGGCCAAGCCCAACGCGGTCCCAAGCACCCCAGCTACCAGGCCGGCAATTCCCGATTCGGCCAAGACCAGCAGACCAATGCGCCGTCGGCTCCATCCCATCGCCGAACGCAGGCCTAGCTCCCGCAACCGGTGGTGAACCGACATCATCAAGGTGTTGGCGATCGCGATCATCCCAACCAGCCCGACGAAGGCGCCCAACGCAGCTCCGACGCGGCGTAGATCGCCGCCCACATCGCCCAAGAGCTTCTTGCCATCAGCGGGGGTCTTGTCGACCATCGTGAGCTCACTGCTGGGGTCGACCGTGCGAACGGTATAGCGCGCGACTGCTGATGCAGAACCCGGGCGCACATGGGCGACGAGCCGGACATTTCGCCCATTGCCGCCAACGGTCGAAATCGCGGCGGCGCGCGAGAGAATCACAGAGTTCTCGACGTACTCAAAACCTCCGCTGTTGGCCACGATCCCAGCAACGCTGAACGAGTGCCCTGCTACGACGATCTGGGGATCGGTGGACATCCATCCGTCGACGGGCCCCACCCCAAGCTTCTTACTGAGATCCTTGCCCACCCACGCGATCGCAGTTTGCCGCGGGTCGCTCAGCAGATCAGCTGAGGCGCCGTTGACGACCTCGGTCCCACTGGCCTTGAGCCCTCCCTCATCAGCAACGATGACGGGAACGGTCGTGGTCGTGGATGCGATTGACCTGGTGACAGGCTCCCCTTCGGACCAATTCGAGAACTCGCCCACGCTCGAGACTGGTTCGAGACCCGCCACCAGCCGTACTTGGTCCGGAGAGAATCCCTCACGCGGCGCGCTCTCCGCCTGGACAACAACGTGGTCGGACCGTTGCAGGTCGAAGCGTAGATCGATCTGTGCCTGCTGTGTGTCTGCGATGACCACCGCCGCGATCGCGCTGGCCACGCCGAGCGTGATTCCCGACATCATCCCGATCGCATGCCACGGTCGTCGCAGAAGCGATGCCGCCGCATCCGCGGCCAGCACCCAGCTGGACCACAGCCACATCTTCATACCCGTCGACCGTCGACGATCGACACGACCTGATCGGCCCTATCCGCGGCCCGAAGGTCGTGTGTCACGACAATGAGCGTGGCGCCACGTTCAGTCACCTGGTCCAGAAGGTCCAAGATCGCCTGACCTGTAGGTTGGTCGAGTGCGGCCGTAGGTTCATCGGCGATCACGACGCTCGGCGACTTGACCAACGCGCGGGCAATAGCCACTCGATGTCGCTCCCCGCCTGACAGATCAGCGGCACGCCTCCCCGCCAGGTGCTCAAGGCCCACCAGGTCGAGCACCTCTCTACACCGCCGAGCTCGGGCTTCGCGGGACATCTTCGGATCGGTGATGCCCAGGGCGACGTTGGCGATGGACGAGCGCTCCTCGATCAGGTGGGAGTGCTGAAAGACAAAGCCTAGATGCTGCGAGCGGAACTGAGCCAGATCTCGCTTCGACCGACCCACCATCTCGGACCCTGCGAACCGAAAGAGGCCTTCTGACGGCTCCTGTAGCGCTCCGATGATCGACGCGAGGGTCGTCTTTCCAGCACCTGATGGGCCCATGATGGTCACGGACGATCCCGCAACCACCTCGAGATCGAGCGGATGGAGGATGCGTATCGGCGTTGGAACAAAGACCTCTAGGCCGACTCCACGCAACTCAATCAGCGCTTTGCAAGTAGTTGGTGCGGCACTTTCGCCGCTGGTTCGCACGGTGTTCACGGGGACGGCGCAGATCGCGGCGCACGACTCTGGCCTGGTTCCTCGAATGTGTCGGCCGCGCCCGCGTCGAACAACACGACCTCGACGCCGTCGGCTAGCTCTGCACCTTGGACCTCGACCAGTCCGTTTGCCGTGACCCCCAACGAGACCCGAACTTTACGACGCTCCTTGTCATCGAGAACCACAACCGTCTGATTGCCTGCAGCGTCAGTCGTCACGGCGCTCAGAGGCGCCACCAGCACCGGGCCATCGCTTCGCGACGACTCGATGCCTAAACGCCCCTGGTCTTCGTCTGGGGCATCCTTTGGCTGGACCTCGACATGACCGGGGCCTTCTGCGTCCCGCTTCCGTGCGACGAGGGCCTCCACCTCGATAGGAGACCCATCGATCTCGAACACAACGTTCGAGGGGGTGATCGCACCGGACGGATCCGGAACGTCGCAGGTGAATACCTTCGAGGACGCTTGAACCTCCAATAGAACCGATCCGGGCTCGACCGTCTGACCTGGCGACGTCGTCGCGCTGCTCACGGACGAGCCGGGCGGAACGGCGACCAGCGTGGACACGCGGATGCGATCGGTCGGGCTAGATCTGTCGAACCGATCGCTCCAAGCTTTGACCGACGCCGCGTCTAGCACATCATCGGCACGAGGAATGAGGTCAACTTCTTCGAGCGCGCGCTCGAAGCTTCGTACGTCAGGACCACGATCGCCCAACGTGAGATCACGATAGAAGAATCCGTCGGTGACCACGGTAAACAGAGGATGGCCAGCAACACTCGCGAGCATCGCACCCGTCTCTAGAGCGGTACCCGCACGCGCCAAAGAAGTGACGACCGAACGAAAGCCTTCGGGAGGCGCTGGAGCCGCTACCTCGACCGTGGCCCGGTCCCGCGCGCACCCGAACCATTTGACTTGGCGCAGCACCGTTCGCTTAAGCGCAACGGTGGGCGGCGGTAGTTCGGGCGACGCGCGCCGATCATGGGCTTCACCTGGCGTCGTCGACGTCCGCACCATCACCAGAACCCACACCAGCGAGACCAGGACCGCACCCACCATGCCAGCTGCGAATCGGCCACCCCGGTCCGCCGAGCGCAACGCCGAGCCCAAATTACGGAACATAACCCGCATCGACGATCTCAGATGTGAACTGATCGATGACTTCCCGGTGACG
>JBBSSC010000013.1:0-14585 GCA_038242465.1 Propionibacteriales bacterium
CGATCGTGCGCGTGGATCCAAGCCGCTGCGGTCTGCACATCGTCGAGCGGGGCGGGGAACGGATGCTCGGGGGCCCGGCGGTAGTCGACTGCGAGCAGCGCCCAGCCCGTCGTGTGCGCGAGATAACGGCAGAACATGTCGTGCGTCTCGAGATCGTGCAGAACCCACCCGCCGCCATGGACGTACAGCGCCACGGGCGCACCCTGCTTGGGCCGGTACAGCCTGCAGGGCACTCCGCCGGCGTCGACATCGGCGACGTGGTCCAGGCCGATGCGGTCCTGCCCGAGGGCACCCTCGCGGGACGTCGAGCGGATCTCATCGAGATCGTCCGGGAGCTCGGGACCGCCCTCGGCCGCTAGCGCGGAAAGGGCGGCCCGAGACTGCGGATGAAGCGTCATAGCGACAGCGTAACCGCGCTCACCCGCACGACGCCTCAGTCAAAGGAGAGCTCCCACTTGCGCGTGCGCTGGAGCTCGAAGAAGGCGGGAAAGCCGGCCAGCAGCCGGGCGCCGTCGAACACGGATCCAGCCGTCTCACCTCTCGGGATGCTCTGCAGCACCGGACCGAAGAACGCCGTGCCGCCGATCGAGATGACGGGAGTGCCGACCTCTTCGCCGACCCGGTCGATGCCGTCCTGGTGCGAGGCGCGCACGGCATCGTCGAGAGAGGTGTCCTCGGCGGCCTTGGCCAGCTCGACGGGTAGGCCCGCGGTAGTCAGCGCCTCTTCGAACATCGCCGGCTCGAAGTCGCGGCCTCCGTTGTGCCGCAGCGTGCCGATCGCGGTGTAGTAGTCGCGCAGCGCCTCGGCGCCGTGCTGCTGCTCGACCGCGATCGCGATCCGGACGGGGCCCCAGCCGCGCTCGATCATCTCCTTGTACTCGTCAGGAACGTCGTTGCCGGAGTTGAGCACGGACAGGCTCATGACGTGGAAGACAGTCTTCACATCGCGGACCTGCTCAACCTCCAGCATCCAGCGGGAGGTGATCCAGGCGAATGGGCACAGCGGGTCGAACCAGAAATCAACGGTCTCGGTAGAGGTCATGATCTGTGCAACACCGGATGACCCGCGCGCATTTCCTCCACGAGCGAACCGACCACGGCATCCAGCTCTCCCGCGTTCAACGCGGCCACCCGGCGCTGCCGCTGGTACGACGCTCCGCCAGCGATGATCTGGTGGATGCCGCCGAGCTCCTCGGTGCAGCCGAGCCGGGCGGCCACGGGCTCCAACCGGTCGAGCAAGCGGTGTAGATCGGTCGTGACGAGATCTTCGTCGCCGCGCTTGTTGAGGATCAGGATTGCGTCCATCCCGTAACGGGCCGAACGCCATTTGTTCTCCTGAGCGAACCACGGCGGGATTGATGGCAGCTCGCGGCCAGCGTCGAGCTCGGATGAGAAGTACTCGACGAGGCAGTGGGTCAGCGCCGAGATGCTCATCAGCTCGGACATCGACGGGATACCGTCACAGATGCGCACCTCGAGAGTGCCGAACTTGGGCGACGGACGCAGATCCCAGCGGATCTCGTCGAAGACGTCGATGACCCCCGTGTGAAGCATGTCGTTGACGTAGCCCTCGAGCTGGCCCCACTCCTCGAACTGAAACGGCAGACCCGCGGTCGGCAGCTGCTGGAACATCAGCGCCCGGTTGGAGGCGTAACCGGTCTCCTCGCCACCCCAGAACGGCGACGAAGCACTGAGCGCCTGCAGATGCCCGTAGTACGTCAGCACGGCTCGGCTGATGGGGAGCACCTTGTCGCGGTCCTCGATACCGACGTGGACGTGGACGCCGTAGATCAGCATCTGCCGGCCCCACCACTGCGTGCGATCGATCAGCGTCGCGTAGCGCTCCTTGTCGGTGACCTTTTGATGTGTCCAAGCTGCGAACGGATGGGTTCCGGCGCACATCAGCTCGACCCGAAGTGGATCCGTGATCGTGCGGATCTCCTCGATCGCCCGTTCGAGGTCGTGACCCGCCTCCGCCACCGTGTGGCACACGCCCGACACGACCTCGATCGTGTTGAGCAGCAGCTCCTGCCGGATGTGCGGATGCTCGCCGCCACCTGCGGGTGCCACGCCGTCAAGGACGGTCTGCGCGACCTGCCGCAGGTCCCCGGAGTCGGAGTCGACCAGGGCGAGCTCCCACTCAATGCCCACCGTGGATCGTTCTGACTGGGCGAACGGAATGCTCGTGCTTCGCCCGCTGCGCTCGATCATGCGTACATCCTGCCCGAGTCGGCCGCGATAACCCGCCTCGACCACCTGGCGAACACGTGAAAGCATGGGAGACATGCCTGGTACGAATCTCACCCGCGAAGAAGCCAGCGAGCGCGCTGCGATCGTCTCCACCGAGACGTACGACGTGCAGCTCGACCTCACCCTCGACTCCTCAACGCCCGAAGGTCCCAGCCATTTCGGCTCGGTGACGACGATCGCATTCAACGCCACGTCGGGCGGCTCGACTTTCGTCGACCTGGTCGACGGCGATATCTCGTCGATCACGCTGAACGGCGAGCCTGTCGACGTCTCGGCGTACTCCGACAGCCGGATCGCACTGTCCGGACTGGCCGAAACCAACGAGCTCATCGTCTCGGCGAAACTCCCCTACTCGCACTCCGGTGAGGGCCTGCACCGCTTCGTCGACCCCGTCGACCAGCTGGTCTACCTCTACACGCAGTTCGAGGTGCCCGACGCCCGCCGTGTCTTCGCGACGTTCGAGCAGCCTGATCTCAAGGCCGTCTTCACCTTCCACGTCACCGCTCCGTCGCACTGGGCGGTCGTGTCTAACTCCCCCACGCCCGAGCCCGAAGCCGCCGCAGAGGGAACGTCTACCTGGCACTTCGCGCCGACCAAGCGCATGTCGACCTACATCACGGCACTCATCGCCGGAGAGTACGTATCGGTCACCGACTCGTACCAGGGTTCGTACGACGAAATCCCGCTCGGCGTCTTCTGCCGCCAGTCGGTGCGTGAGTTCCTCGACGCCGACGACATCTTCCTGATCACCAAGCAGGGCTTCGAGTTCTTCGAGGGCGCCTTCCAGATGGGCTACCCGTTCGGCAAGTACGACCAGCTCTTTGTGCCGGAGTACAACATGGGCGCGATGGAGAATGCGGGCGCCGTGACATTCCGCGACGAAATGATCTTCCGCAGCCGCCAGACCGTCGCCGCGTACGAGAGCCGCGCCAACACGATCCTGCACGAGATGGCCCACATGTGGTTCGGCGATCTCGTGACCATGAAGTGGTGGGACGATCTGTGGCTCAACGAGTCGTTCGCTGAGTACGCGGCTTCGCACGCCTCGACTCATGCGACCCGCTTCACCGACTCCTGGACAAGCTTCACCAACGCCCGCAAGAACTGGGCGTACCGCCAGGACCAGCTGCCGTCGACGCACCCCATCGCGGCAGATAACTACGATCTGCACGCGGTCGAGGCCAACTTCGACGGCATCACGTATGCGAAGGGTGCATCGGCGCTCAAGCAGCTCGTGGCCTGGGTCGGCGAAGACGACTTCTTCGCAGGCCTGCGCGCCTACTTCGGCAAGCATGCGTACGGCAACACCGAGCTGAGCGATCTGCTGGTCGAGCTCGAGCAGGCATCCGGACGCGACCTCGGCGCCTGGACCACGGAGTGGCTGCAGACCTCGGGCGTCAACACGCTCCGCGCCGATTTCGAGACGGATACGGACGGGGCTTTCAGCTCGTTTTCGATCCATCAGTCGGCGATCGAGGCCTACCCCACGCTGCGCCGCCACCGCATCGCGATCGGCCTCTACAACCGCGAGGGCGGCAAGCTCGTGCGCACCGAGCGCATCGAGATCGACGTCCGCGGCGCATCGACCGAGATCAGCGAGCTGATCGGACGCCAGCAGCCCGATCTCATCCTGCTCAACGACGATGATCTGACCTACGCCAAGATCCGCCTCGATGAGCGCTCGTTCGCAACGCTGGTCGAGAGCATCGCGACGTTTGAGGACTCGCTCCCCCGCGCCTTGTGCTGGGGATCCGCCTGGGACATGACCCGCGACGCCGAGCTGCCCGGTGCAGACTTCGTGACGCTAGTGCTGGCCGGCGTGGGTTCAGAGACCGATCTGACCGCGGTTGCCTCACTCCTGCGACAGGGCAATAGCGCAGTCAACCTCTACACCTCCGACGAGGCGCGTCCCGCCCTCGCCGAGCGCTGGGAGTCGGGCCTGAAGGAACTCGTCGATGCCGCCGAGCCGGGCAGCGATCACCAGCTCGCCCTCGTGCGCGCCCTCGCCTCGGCATCCTCGGCCCCCGACCGTCCGCGCGAGATTCTCGCCGGCGCGCTCAACGGCCTGACGCTAGACACCGATCTGCGCTGGACGCTCATCACGGCCCTGGCTCGGCTCGGCGACGCCGACGAGGATGAGATCGCCGCCGAGCTCGCTCGCGATAACACGATCTCGGGCAAGGAGCGTGCCGCCGCCGCACGGGCGATCCGCCCGACGGCCGAGGCCAAGGAAGCCGCCTGGCAGCTCGCGGCCGTCGATCCGTCGACGCCCAACGAGACGCGTCGCCAAACGGCCTCAGCATTCCAGGTAGCCGGCCAGGCCGACGTCCTGGAGCCCTACGTCGACCGCTATCTCCAGATGGCCAGCACGATTATCGATGACCTGGGCGTGTGGATCGGGCAGGTCGCGCTGGTCAACCTGTTCCCGCTGTCGAATCCCTCGCAGGAGGCACTCGACAAGGTCGACGCGTGGCTCGCAACGAATACCGCCGATGCAGCAGCCAGGCGCTATGTCTCCGAGGGCCGCGACGACCTCGCCCGCGCGTTGAGGGCGCAGGCAGCATTCTGACCTAACCCCACCCAGATTTGCGGCCTTCTGCACGCTCTCAGGCCCACGATTCCGTGCAGGAAGCAGCAGATCTGGGCCATTGACGTAGGACTGCGCCACACCCCAACCAAGGAGGATCATGTCCGTTGACCTGATCTTCCGGGGTCGCCGCATCCTCAGCGAGCGCGCGCTCGTCATGGCGATCGTCAACCGCACGCCCGACTCGTTCTACGACAAGGGAGCGACATTTACCGACGATGCCGCTCGCGAGGCAGTGCGGGTTGCGCTGGCCGACGGCGCCGACATCATCGACGTTGGCGGCGTCAAGGCAGGGCCGGGTGCCGATGTCGATGTCGACGAGGAGATTCGTCGCACCGTGCCATTCGTGGCGGCGATCCGCGACGAGTTCCCCGATGCCGTCCTCAGCATCGACACGTGGCGGGCCGATGTAGCTCGGCGCTGTGCTGAGGCCGGTGCCGACATCATCAACGACACGTGGGCCGGCGCCGATCCAAGCCTCGGTGAGGTCGCGGCGGAGTTCGGCTGCGGATTCGTGTGCTCGCACACCGGTGGAGCCGTCCCGCGCACCCGCCCGCATCGCGTGCATTACGACGACGTCGTCCGTGACGTCATCGAACAGACGACCCATGCTGCCGAGGCGCTCATCGCGCAGGGCGTGCCCCGCGCGGGCATCCTGATCGATCCGACGCACGACTTCGGCAAGAACACGTGGCACGGGCTGGAGCTCCTGCGCCGGGTCGACGAGCTCGTCGCGACGGGATGGCCCGTCCTGATGGCGCTGTCCAATAAGGACTTCATCGGCGAGACGCTGGGGCAGCCTGTCGACCAGCGGCACGAGGGAACACTTGCCGCGACCGCGATCGCGGCGGCGGCCGGTGCAGCGGTCTTCCGCTCCCACGACGTGACCGCGACCCGCCGCGTGCTTGAGATGACCGCGAGCATCCGCGGAGACCGCCCGCCTACCCGGGCGGTGCGCGGCCTTGCCTGAGCACGATCCGGCCGCATGGTTCGAGTCGAACACATTCCACGTCGAGCAGTTCGATCCGGTCGCTCTCGTCGCTGCGAAGGCTGACAGCAAGATCAGCATTCTGATTCCCGCCCGTGACGAGGCTGCGACGGTTGGCGCCATCGTCGCGACCCTGCGTACCGAGCTCATGGAGCGATTCGCTTTGATCGACGAGATCATCGTGATCGACTCGCACTCCAGTGATGACACCGCACAGATAGCTCGCTCGGCTGGTGCGGCGGTCTTCCACGTCGACGACATCGTCTCGCACGTGGGCGGCCGCACGGGCAAGGGCGAAGCGATGTGGAAGGCGCTCGCGGTCATGTCTGGCGATATCGGCATCTACCTCGACGCGGACGTCCAGGAGTTCAGCGCCGACTTCGTGACCGGCCTGCTCGGGCCACTGCTGCTCGATGAAGGGCTCGTGTTCGTCAAAGCCTTCTACGACCGCCCCTGGTCGTCGGGGCCGAGCCACTCGTCCGGCGGTGGACGGGTGACAGAGCTCGTCGCGCGTCCGCTGATCCTCGATCGCGCGCCAGGCCTGTCGGGCTTCGTGCAGCCCTTGGCCGGCGAGTGCGCCTTCCGCGCCGAGGCGTTGCGCGCGATCCCCTACGTCTCGGACTACGGCGTCGACATCGGCTTGATGATCGACGTGCTCCGCCAGCACGGGCTGGCTGCGATGGCACAGGTCGATCTGGGCCTGCGCCGCCACCGACACCAGGATCTCGCAGCGCTCAGCGCGATGGCCCAGCACGTGCAGGCCGCATTCGAGCTGCGAGCCGAAGACGGTGCTCGCGACAGCGTCGAGAGCACCGCCGTGGTCTTTGCCCGCGAAGGAACGACTATGCGCCGCGCCGAACGCACCGTCACGACAGTCCTACGCCCCCCTATCAACACCCTCCGCTGACAGACTCGCTGAGGAGGGGGTTACCGCCCCATCAGGAGGGGGTTACCAGACTCGGCAGCCGGCCGATGATCTCCTCGGCGTCCGCGATGACCTGGTCGACGACTTCCTGCACCGTACCGACATCGTGGATCAGTCCCTGCGTCTGACCGGCCCACCACATGCCATCCTCAACGTTGCCCTCTGCCAGGACGTTCTTTCGGCCGCGCAATCCCGATGCGAGGTCGGCAATATCGGCAAATGTGGCGTCGTCGCGTTCTGAGATCTTGACGATCTCCTCGGAGATCGAGTTGCGGACGACGCGGGCGGTGTTGTGGAACTTGCGGAACACCAGGACGGTCGAGCGCTCGTCGTTCTCGACGATCTGCTGCTTGACGTTCTCGTGAATCGGCGCCTCGGTGGTCGCCATGAAGCGGGTGCCCATATTGACTGCGACCGCGCCCAGCGCCAGTGCGGCGGCCAGGCCCTGACCGTTGGCTATGCCGCCCGAGGCGATGACTGGGATCGACAGCTGCCGCACCGCAGCGGGGATGAGGATGAGTCCGGGCACATCGTCCTCGCCGGGGTGACCCGCGCACTCGAATCCGTCGATGCTGATCGCGTCGACACCCTTGCGCTCTGCCGACAGCGCGTGGCGCACCGAGGTGGCCTTGTGGATGACCTTGACGCCCGCGGCATGGAAGTCGGGCAGGTGCGGTTCGGGGCTCGATCCGGCCGTCTCCACAATCTTGATGCCGGCCTCGACGATCGCCGCCCGGTACTCGTCGTACGGGACGGGATCGATCGTCGGCAGGATCGTCAGGTTCACACCGAACGGCTTGTCTGTCATCTCACGGGTCCGTGCGATCTCCTTGGCCAGCGCCTCGGGCGTCGGCTGCGTCAGAGCAGTCAGAAAGCCCAGCGCGCCCGCGTTCGCGACGGCTGCGATGAGCTCCGCGGTGCCCAGGCCCGTCATACCGCCGCACAGGATCGGGTGGTCCACGCCGAACTGCTCGGTGAAGGTCGTACGGATCATCGGGAGGCTCTCTTCTTCGAGGGGATGGCTTGGCGGCCGGACAGGCCGGCGACGATGAGATCGGCGAGGTAGCGGTAGGCCGCAGAGTCATCCAAGCCAGTGGAACGGCGGATGTCGCCACGGTGGATCGACTCCATCACGAGGCCCGCCATGACTCCCAAGAATGCGGAGTCGGTCTCGGGCGACACTTCGCGGACGAGCTCCTGCACGCGGGCGACCGCGGCGCGTGTGTTCTGGCGGTAGATATCGCCAGCGGGTGCGAAGCGCTCGAGATCGGCGAAGAAGGCGTCAGAGCCCGGCGCGAGCTCAGCCGACACGGCGATCAGATACGACTCGATGCGTTCGATCGCCGGCGCATCGGGATCGACGGCCAGCTCGACTTGCTCGGTGGCGCGGCGGAAAAACGTCCGGACGACCGACACCAGGAGCTGCTCCTTGCTTGGAGCGATCGCGTAGAGCGTCGACTTGGAGCAGTTGAGCCGGGCGGCCAGAACCGACATCTGCAGATCCATGAATCCGTCAGCCAGGATGATCGCGATCACGCCATCGCGTAGGGAGGTCGCGCGGACGCTCGTACGGCTCTCAACCATGTCGAGACAGTACCAGAGTGCGTTCTTGGGTACAGTGCTGAGTACGCCATCAAGGAGGACCTGTGCCAGCCGAACGTCTCATGCCCACCGACGAGTCTGCCGATCTGATCGAGCTGACCCGCGATATCGTCGGCAAAGAGCTGCGCCCCGCGATAGCCGACCTGGACGCCCGCGCCGAGTTCCCCCGCGAGATCTTTCGGACGCTCGGCCGCGCCGGCCTGCTGAGCCTGCCGTATCCCGAGGAGTTCGGTGGCGGCGATCAGCCCTACGAGGTCTACCTGCAGGCGCTCGAGGAAATCGCTTCGGCATCGGCCAGTGTCGGTGTCGGCGTCAGCGTGCATGCCCTGTCCTGCTTCGGCCTGTTCACCGCGGGCACGGGCGCGCAGAAGCAGGCGTGGCTACCGCAGATGCTCTCGGGCGATCAGCTCGGTGCGTACTGCCTGTCCGAGGCGCACGCGGGTTCGGATCCGGCCGCGATGCGCACCCGCGCGGTCCGCCACGGTGACGACTACGTCATCAACGGCGCCAAGGCCTGGACGACGCATGGCGGAAAGGCCGACTTCTACAAGGTCATGGCGCGCACCTCCGACGACGGAGGCCGCGGCATCTCGTGCTTCCTGGTGCCGGCGGACACACCCGGCCTGACCGCGGACACACCCGAGCAGAAGATGGGCTTGATGAGCTCAACGACGGCCACGATGCGGTTCGATGACGTCCGTATCCCCGCCGAGCGGCGCCTCGGCGACGAGGGGCAAGGCCTATCGATCGCGCTCGCGGGCCTGGATGCAGGGCGCCTCGGCATCGCCGCCGTCGCGACAGGTCTGGCCCAGGAAGCGCTGGATGTCGCGATCGCCTATGCCAAGGAGCGCGAGACGTTCGGCAAGGCGATCATCGACCACCAGGGCCTCGCCTTCGTCCTGGCCGACATGGCCGCAGCCGTCGAGTCGGCTCGAGCGACATATCTCGCCGCGGCGCGCCTCAAGGACGCCGGGCGCCCCTACTCGAGGCAGGCATCCATCGCCAAAATGGTCTGCACCGACAACGCCATGTTGGTCACGACCGACGCCGTCCAGGTGCTTGGCGGTGCTGGCTACACCAAGGACTTCCCCGCCGAACGCTTCATGCGCGAAGCCAAGGTCATGCAGATATTTGAAGGCACCAACCAGATCCAGAGACTCGTCATCAGCCGCAACCTCGCGCGCTAACCACTCATACCCGTCAAGTCAACATCCCTAGGAGAAGCATGCAGCTCGACAACACCGCCGCGATCGTCACCGGTGGCGCCTCCGGACTCGGCGCCGCCACCGCCGCGCTCCTCGCTGAGAAGGGCGCTTCGGTGTACGCGCTGGACCTCCAGGGCTCGATCGAGCAGGCACCCGCGGTCGACGGCGTGACGTATCTGGCCGCCGACGTCACCAACGAGGAGCAGGTTCGCGCCGCCGTCACGACTGCCAACGAAGGCGCGCCGCTGCGCACCGTCGTCAACTGCGCCGGCATCGGGCCCTCCGCGCGCATCCTGGGCCGCAAGGGCGTCCACGACCTGGCCCTCTACGCCAAGATCGTCCAGATCAACCTGGTCGGCAGCTTCACGGTGCTCGCACTGGCCTCCGAGGCCATCGCCCACAACGAGGCCGACGAGAACGGCCAGCGTGGCGTCATCGTCAACACCGCCTCGATCGCGGCCTACGAGGGCCAGATCGGGCAGGTTGCCTACGCCTCGTCCAAGGGCGGCATCGTCGGCATGACCCTGCCCGCCGCACGCGACCTCGCGCAGTACGGCATCCGCGTCTGCACCATCGCCCCGGGCATCGTCAACACCCCGATGCTCGCGACGGTCAGCGAAGAGATCCGCGCGGGACTCGCCGCAGGCATCCCGTTTCCGCAGCGCCTGTGCGAACCGGCCGAGTACGCCAAGCTCGTGACGATGATCATCGACCACGATTACCTCAACGGCGAGACGATCCGCATGGACGGCGCGCTGCGGATGGCCCCCCGCTAGCGCCGCTGCGGTCTACCACGCCGGCAAGGAGAACGACGTCCGGGCGACGGAAACTTGCCGCGCCAGGACATCGCTTGCCTAGCCAGCGTGGTAATCCGACGGTCGGGACGGTTAAGGCTTGGTGGGACGGTAGGAAGCCAGCATCAGCGCGCCGGCCGCAGCCGCCCCGCCCACCAGCGCAGTGATGGCCCAGGCCATGCCGGCGAGGTCGAATCCGAACGCGTGGTCAAGGGACCACTCCCCGGGCCCGAGCGCGGCGATCGAGACGGCGATCATCGTGACCAGGACCGTGTACTCCCAGCCTCCCTTGAAGACGAAGTAGCCCTTGCCGCGGTGATCGGTGAAGGTCGCGACCAGCATCAGGCCGACGAAGGCCATCGCTGCTAGCCCGTTCAGCAGGCCCAACGTCATGAGGATGCCTGCGCCAATCTCATTGGCCGGGGCGATGCGGGCATGCAACCACGCGGGACGCAGGCCGAGGCTCGCGAACCAGCCCTCGGTGCCCACGAGGCCGCCCGCGCCGAACACCTTGATATAGCCGTGGACGATCAGCATCGGCCCGAGTGCGAGCCGAAGGAGCAGCAGCCCCAGGTTCAGCTCGTTCTCAGACACCGTCAGTGGTGGTCGGGGCTGTTTCCAGCGACCGGCTCAAGAGCCGTACTAGGCGCCGGGGGGACGTAGTTGCGGCGCGCGGTCAGCAGGCCGAACAGCCAAATCAGGACGAACAGACCCGCGGTACCGCCACCGAAGACGATGATGGTGTCGAGGGTGCTCCGCCCCTCACCGACAGGCCAAGCGTCCCCTGCGGGTGCATCGGCCAAGGCGGCGCCCGAGCTGGCGATGAGCGTCACGACGGTGGCGAGCACGAGTCCGAGCACGCGAGCAGCAGTCTTCATGGGTCCATCGTATCCACCCGTAGGCTGGAGCAATGCCTCACCTCGACATCCCTTGGAAGCTGCCGGAGGGATTGGCCTACAAGTGGTTCATCGCCACCCCCGGCGCCATCATCCTGATCATCGTCGTCGGGCTGCTGTTTCGCTGGTTCGTGTGCCGCGCGATCGACCGTCTCGTCTCGCGTGCCAGCAAGAGCGCAGTGCCCGGCGTCATCGCCAACACCAAGGCCGGAGAGTTCCTGGCCGATCTGCGGCCTGCCCAGAGCGCCCGCCGCCAGCAGCGTGCCGAGACGATGGGCTCGTTGCTCAAGAGCATCGCGACGGGTGTCATCCTCGCTATCGTCGCGATCACGGTCCTGGCCAAGCTAGGCATCAATATCGCCCCGATCATTGCGAGCGCCGGGATCGTCGGCATCGCCTTGGGCTTCGGTGCGCAGAATCTCGTCAAAGATCTTCTGTCGGGCATCTTCATGATCCTGGAGGACCAGTACGGCGTCGGCGACTCGGTCGATCTCGGCGAGGCCAATGGCACGGTCGAAGCCGTGGGCCTACGCGTCACGCGACTGCGCGATGTCAACGGCACGGTCTGGTACGTCCGCAACGGCGAGATCCTGCGCGTCGGCAACCAGAGTCAGAACTGGGCTCGGACGGTTCTTGACATCACGGTCGGCTACGAGGCCGACCTGACGCAGGTGCAGCAGATCCTTCAGGACGAGGCCACCGCGATGTACAAGGACGAGCGGTTCGCGGGCGTCATCATCGAGCCCCCCGAGGTGTGGGGGGTCGAACGTTTCGACAAGGATGGAGCCGTCGTTCGGGTCGTGCTCAAGACCGCGCCGCTGCAGCAGTGGCTCGTAGCCCGCGCGATGCGTCAGCGCATCAAAGGCCGGTTCGATGAGGCCGGTATACGCATCCCGACGACCTTCCGCACGACGACCGACGAGGAGCAGTCATGACCATCAGTCCCGAGGAGCGCGAGGCCACGTTCTACGAGGCCATCGGCGGTCACGACACGATCAAGCTGATCGTCGACACGTTCTATGCGGGCGTCGCGACCGATGACGCGCTGCGGCCGATGTATCCCGAGCAGGATCTCACGCCAGCCGCGCACCGGTTCACGATGTTCCTCGAGCAATACTGGGGCGGCCCCAACACCTACTCCCAGGAGCGCGGACACCCGCGCCTGCGGATGCGCCACGTGCCGTTCGACGTGACCACCGAGGCCCGCGACCGTTGGCTGCTGCACTTCCGCGAGGGGCTCAATGCCGCGAAGCTATCAACCGAGCACGATGCCCAGTTCTGGGCCTACGTCCAGCATGCGGCGACCTTCATGGTCAACTCGCCGTCCTGAGCGAAGCGAAGGCGAGTTGGGCCATGAAGCAACAGCACCGCATGGTCAACTCGCCGTCCTGAGCGAAGTCACATAGCCGACTCGTTCAACAGCTGATTCAGCTGAGCCAGCTCGCGCTCTTCGAATGGTCGGGAACGTTGGGTCTGCGGATCAAATCCCACAGCGACGGTCCGTGCGCTCGCCAGGACGCCCGACTCGTCGCTCAGCTGCACACCGATGTCGAAGGACGCCCGGCCAACCCGGCTGATCCACATGCCCGCGACACACGGCTCGAGACGCCAACAAATCGACCGGTGCAGCCTCACCTCCGATGTGCCGACGACGAAGCTGCCTGGCCGCAAAGCGTTCAGTCGGGTCGCGATGCTGAGGACCCGCGCCTCCTGGAACAGCTCGAAGAGCTTGGTGGGGGTGACATCGCCCGAAGCGTCCAGGTCGGAACGCCGCAGCGACATGGGCAACTGCACGACGTCATTGTGAAGCGCGGCCGGCTCGAGCTCGCCCATACGCGTGACGAGCTCGGCGAAAACCGTCCGCGAGCCGTGCGCATCGATACAGATCTGCTGCATCAGGGTCGCTCCGTCGATCGATGACGCGACCGTCACGGGCAACCGTCCCAGCTCCAGCGGGCGGTGGTATGTCACCGAGATGCCGGCGATGACCGCCGACTCGCTCAACAGGCCGTCGTTGACGAGCGCCGCACGACTCTCGGCCGCGTAGTCGAGGTACACGACGTTGTTGACGTGATTGAGCGAATCGAGATCGGCCCAGCGCATCGCGATGGCGTATATGTGCACGCCGCGATGATGCCAGACCGGTACGGCTCTCAGGCGCTGGCGGTCTCGTCGATCTCCATGATCGGATCGCCCTCTTGAACGATCTGACCCAGCGTCACCAGAATCTTGCTGACGTGCCCGCCGACCGGTGCGACGAGAGGGATTTCCATCTTCATGGACTCCATCACCGCCAGGACGTCACCGGCACCGACCTGATCTCCCTCGCGGGCACCGATCTTCCAAACATTCGAGACGATGTCGGCTCGTGCGTAAATCATGATTCTCCCTGGCCGTGGGTCAGCATCCGCATCGCTGCGACCATGCGGTCGCGCGTCTCCTCGGGGTGAATGACGTCGTCGACGATGCCAGCCTCCGCCGCGAGATACGGACGAGCGACCTCCTCGCGATAGACAGCGGCGAGCTCATCACGTAAGACGTTGGGCTCCTCGGCCTCCTTGAGCGCGCGGCGGTGCAGGAGCGCGACGGCGCCGCCGGGGCCCATCACCGCGATCTCGGACGTCGACCAAGCCCAGTTCACATCGGCGCCCAGCGAGGCCGAGCCCATCGCGATGTAGGCGCCTCCGTACGACTTTCGGACGACGACGGTCAGCTTGGGACTCTTGGTGTCGACATAGGCCTTGAGCAGCTTCGCACCATGCGTGATAACACCGCGTCCCTCCTCAACTGTGCCAGGCAAGAACCCGGGGACGTCGACGAAGGTCAGGACCGGCAGGTCGAACCGGCCGCAGAAATCGACGAAGCGAGCGGCTTTGACGGCGGCCTTCGCATCGAGGATGCCACCGCGGGCATTGGGCTGGTTAGCAAGGACACCGACCGCGTGGCCGTCGAGGCGAGCGAACAACGTCAGGATGCTCGGCGCGTGCGCCGGCATGAGCTCGAGCCGGGCGCCGTTGTCGAGCACGCCGTCGAGCAGCTTGTTCATGTCGAACACGATGCTGGACTTCTCGGGCACGAGCGCCGGCAGCGCGGCGACGGCGTGAGGGTTGGCCGGCACGGGATCGTGGCGCTTTTGCATTCCACCCTTGTGCGTTGGCAGGAACGACAGCAGGAGGCGCGTCGTCTCGAGGGCCTCTTCCTCATTGTCGACCTCGAGGTGGGCGACGCCAGAAACCTCGGTGTGCAGCTTGGAGCCGCCGATGTCCTCCGCCGACGCATCCTCGCCCGTTGCGGCCTTGACGATGTCAGGGCCGGTCAGGAACATCTGTCCCTGCTCC
>JBBSSC010000014.1:0-14277 GCA_038242465.1 Propionibacteriales bacterium
CGGCCGCCGCAGGGGCCCCGCCCGCCTGGGGGGTGGTGCAGGGGAGCCGCTGCGAATCGGTCAGCGTCGAGAACCTGGCGGTTGAGCACGCCAGAGACCAGACCCACCAACATCGCGATCACGCCGAGCGTGAAGATGACCCGCGCAAGGATTCTCATTCGTGCCCCTTCGGCTCCTGCTCTCACATCGTACGACTGCGCAGGCCGCGGCCCTGTGCGATGGCTCCATTTCCAGGCTGGCGACACCACCGATCTCTGCCACCGGCGCGCTGAGGAGGGGGTTACTGCCCAACCGCATCACCGTGGACCGCTCGACATGCAACGCAGCGATTTGCAGGACCCGCGCCGCGCCAATAGCCCGGGCGAGCTCAAGAACGTCGCAGCAAATACACATCCATGACCCAGCCCGCGGCTGCCCTGACGGCGGCGCGGGCCTGCTCGATCTGGGGCAGGACATCACCGACGCGTCCGGCGACGAGCCGTTCGCCGTCCGTGCCGAGATTCGTCCCCCACCAGATCCACCAGTCATCCTCTTGCGACGAGCTCAGAGAACTCAGCTCGTCGAGCCGCGAGCTGAGCATCACCAGGATGTTCTCGGCACCCGATGCGATGGCCTCGCCGAGCCTGCGGCCCGTCGTGACCAGGATCGGCTGACCAATCTCGTGCAGGACGATCCGGTGCCGGGCAGCCAGTAGCTGAAGGCTCGAGATACCTGGGATGACATCCCATTCGGCCTCGATCCTTCCGCGAGCCAGCACCTTCTCGACGATCCGGATCGTGGAGTCGTAGAACGCGGGATCGCCCCACACCAGAAAGCCGATATCACCCCTGTGCTCGAGCATGGCGCGTTCGTACGCCGCTGCCCTGGCGTCATGCCAATCAGTCACGGCACCCTGATAGTCGGTGGGATTCGCGCGGTCACGCTCGGGATCGCGCACCGCAACGACAGGAGTGTCTGTGACACCGTGTCGCGCCAACAGGGCCTGGCGGGCCAGGAGCAATGGATCGTCCGGCCCCTTCTCGGCCGCGAGGAAGAGGGCGACCGACCGCATCGCGGCGATCGCCTCAACCGTCACCTGATCCGGATCACCCGCCCCGATGCCGATGATCCGGATCCGGCGCATCAGGCCCCGCTCTCCTGCTTGTCTTCCAAGTCACCCTCGACATCGAGGTAAACCTGCCGCATTGCGGCCAGCACCTCGGGATCGGGCTCGGCCCACCAAGCCCGGTCGGCCGCCTCGTTGAGCCGTTCGATGATGCCGCGCAGCGCCCAGGGGTTCGACTTCTTCATGAACTCCTGGTTGACCTCGTCGAGCACGTACTCGTTCGCGAGCGTCTCGTACATCCAGTCGTGGACGACACCTGTCGTGGCATCGAAGCCGAACAGGTAGTCGACCGTCGCCGCGAGCTCGAACGCCCCCTTGTACCCGTGGCGCTGCATCGCGCCGATCCAGCGCGGGTTGACGACGCGGGCCCGGAACACGCGCGTAGTCTCCTCTTGGAGCGTGCGGGTGCGCACCGCATCGGGCGTCGTGGAGTCCCCGACGTAGGCCTTGGGGTCCTTGCCGGTTAACGCGCGGACCGTCGCGACCATGCCGCCGTGGTATTGGAAGTAGTCATCGGAATCGGCGATATCGTGCTCGCGGGTGTCGATGTTTTTGGCCGCAACCGCGATGCGCCGGTAGTTGGCACGCATGTCGTCGGCCGCCGGGGCGCCATCGAGATCGCGGCCATACGCGAACCCGCCCCACGCGGTGTAGACCTCGGCGAGATCATTGTCATCGCGCCAGTTCCCGGCCTCGATAACCTGCAGGATGCCGGCCCCGTACGAGCCGGGCTTCGAGCCGAAGATGCGTGTCGTCGAACGTCGGACGTCACCGTGCTCGGCGAGATCGCGCTGCGCGTGGGCTCGGAGATAGTTCTGCTCGTCGGTCTCGTCGAGCTCGGCAACCTGGCGGATCGCATCGTCGAGGATCGCGATGACATGTGGGAACGCATCGCGAAAGAAGCCCGAGATACGTACCGTGACATCGATTCGCGGACGGCCGAGCTCGTCGATCGGCACGATGCGCAGCCCGTTGACGCGGCGCGAGGCCGGGTCCCACTCAGGCTCGACGCCGATCAGCGCGAGCACCTCGGCGATGTCATCGCCCGACGTGCGCATCGCCGAGGTGCCCCACACCGAGAGACCCACCGACCGCGGGTACTCCCCTGTGTCGGCGAGATGCCGCTCGATCAGCGAGTCAGCCATCGCTCTTCCGGTCTCCCACGCGAGTCGGGACGGCACGGCCTTCGGGTCGACGGTGTAGAAGTTGCGGCCTGTCGGCAGGACGTTGACGAGCCCCCGCAACGGCGAGCCCGACGGACCGGCCGGGATGAAGCCACCGTCGAGGGCGTGCAGCACGTGGTCGAGCTCGTCGGTGGTCTTGGCCAGCCGCGGCACAACCTCCGTGGCGGCGAACTCCAGGACCTGCACGACCTCGGGAACGTCTGTGAGCGTGCGGGCCACCGATGCGTCCCAGCCGGCTTCTTCCATCGCCAGCACGAGCGCGCGGGCCTGTTGCTCGATCTGGTCGATCGCGCCGAGCAGCTCGTCATCCTTGAGACCCAGTGCGGCACGCAGGCCGGGAACCGCCCCGGCCTCACCACCCCAGATCTGGCTCGCCCGCAGGATCGAGAGCACGAGGTTGACCCGCGCTTCGCCCGCTGGCGCTTGGCCGAGCACGTGCAGACCGTCGCGGATCTGCGCGTCCTTAATCTCACACAACCAGCCGTCGACGTTGAAGATGAAGTCGTCGAAGTCGTCCTCGTCCGGGATGTCGTCGAGGCCGAGGTCGCGATGCATCTCCGCGGCCCGCAGGTGGGTCCAGATCTGCGACCGGATCGCCGGCAGCTTGGCCGGGTCCATCGCTGCGATGTTGGCGTACTCGTCGAGCAGCTGCTCGAGCTTGGCGATGTCGCCGTAGCTCTCGGCGCGCGCCATCGGCGGAATCAGATGGTCAACGATCGTGGCATGGGCGCGACGCTGGGCCTGCGCACCCTCGCCCGGATCGTTGACGAGGAATGGATAGATCAGGGGCAGGTTGCCGATCGCGGCGTCGGTGCCGCATGCCGCCGACAGCGCGGCGTTTTTGCCTGGCAGCCACTCCATCGACCCGTGCTTGCCGAGGTGCACGACGGCGTGGGCGCCCCATCCGCCGTTGTCTGGCTGCTCCTCAACCCAGCGATAGGCGGCCAGATAGTGGTGCGACGGCGCCATATCGGGATCGTGGTAGATCGCGACGGGGTTTTCCCCGTACCCGCGGGGCGGCTGGATCATCAGCACGACGTTGCCTGCGCGGATCGTGGCGAGCACGATCTCGGGTCCGTCTCCGTCAGGCGCAGTGTTGAGGAAGAGCTTGCCGGGTGAGGGGCCCCAAGCCTCGGTCATCGCCTCGCGCAGGTCGGGATGGAATCCTTCGAACCAGCGGGAGTACCGCTCGGCCGGGATACGCACGTGGCTTTCGGTCAGCTGCACCTGGGTCAGCCACTCTTCGTCCTGGCCGCCCGCCGCGATGAGAGCATGGATCAGCGCATCGCCCGCTTCGGTCAGGTCGTCGAGATCGAGGCCGGGAATGGACCCGGGCGCGCCGAGGTCGTAGCCCGCATCGCGCATCTCGCGCAGCAGGCGGATCGTCGAGACCGGGGTGTCAAGACCTACGGCGTTGCCAACCCGGCTGTGCTTGGTCGGGTAGGCCGAGAGCATCAGTACAATTTTGCGCTCTGCCGTCGATGTGTGCCGCAGGCGAGCGTGGGCGATGGCGATGCCTGCGACGCGGGCGCTGCGCTCGGCGTCGGCTACGTAGCGCGGTAGGCCGTCCTCATCGATCTCCTTGAACGAAAAGGGTGCCGTGATGATGCGTCCGTCGAACTCAGGGATCGCGATCTGGTTGGCCGAGTCGAGCGGGGTCACTCCGTCGTCGGAGGCCTCCCAGTCCTCGCGACTCGACGTCAGGCACAACCCCTGCAGGATCGGGATATCGAGGGCCTTCATGCGCTCGACATCCCAGGCCTCGTCGTCACCCCCCGCGCTCGCCGTGCCCGGCTTGGTGCCGCCCGCCGCCAGCACCGTGACGATCAGGGCATCGAGCTTTGCGAGCTCGACGAAAAGCTCATCAGGCGCAGCCCGCAACGAGGAGCTGAAGATCGGCACGCCGACAGCCTCCCCCGTCGCATCGATCGAATCAGCGAGCGAGTGGGCGAAACCGCTGTTGCCGGAGGCCTCGTGAGCCCGGTAGTACAAGACCCCGATCTTCGGCAGGACCGACGAGACGGCGGGACGCTCTGGCATCCCGAACTCGGGCAGCACCGCGGGCGGTTCGAAACCCTCACCCGTCAGCAGGATCGTGTCGGACAAGAAGGCGTGCAGCTGCGCCAGGTTGGTCGGGCCGCCTTCCGCGAGGTACACGTGAGCATCGGCGGCGATGCCAATTGGGACGGTCGACTGCTCCATGAGCTCGGCAGTCGGCGTCTGCTCACCGCCCAGCACGACCATGGGCTTGCCGGTCGCCCGGATGCGCTCGAAGCCCGAACACAGATCCTGCGGGGAGCCCAGGATGCGAGCCACCACGAGATCTGCAGCCTCGATCGCTGCGGCCATCTCGGTATGCCCGGGTCGGGCCGGATTGGCGTACGCGTAGTCGGCTCCAGATGCCCTCGCCGACAGCAGATCGGTATCGGACGTGGACAGCAGCGCAATGCGCGTCATGTTCCTCCTCGGGGTTCACGCCCCGTGCGGTGGGAAGTCGCTGCGGTCGGTGTCTGGCTCAGTCGACGAGCGACCTCACAGTGGCGGAACCGCCCCGGAGTTGCACCGGAGTTCCCGAATCCGCAGCGAACGGATGCCGTCAGCCTACTCATGGGTGCTGTTGCATAATCGCGGGCATGGATGAAAGTGCTCTCGACCTCGCCGCGGGAGTAGGACCGTTCTTCGTCCTGGACACATGGACCGACCATGCCGGGTGGCGGCCTGCGAGCGAGCTCGTCGAGCGTCCAGACGTCCTGCTCGAACGGGTCGCCTCGGCCCGCCAGATGCTTGCTAATCGATCGCGTGTCCCGGTCGACCAGATCGAGCGGCGCGCCACCGCATCGATCGTGTTCCTCGGGCTCGCCGCACGGCTCGTCTCACCCTCATTCGCGTGCGCCGTGCTCGCCGATCACGTGCCCGATCTACGACTCGACCGGCTGTGGTGGAAGCCCGTCGAGGGCGGGCCATGGCCGATGGCCCGGAGCGCCGGCGCCTCCACGAGTCCCCTCGGAGCCGACCTCGCCTCGGAGCTGGGCGCCCGGATCTTGGCTCCGATCGTCACACCCGTACTCAACGCATTCGCCACCACGTTCTCGCTCTCCTCGCAGGTGCTGTGGGGCAATGTCGCGTCGAGCCTGGCAGGGGCGCAGACGATGCTGGCGGCGGCACGTCCCGAGGGAGCCGCCGCAGGTCGGCGGCTGCTCGAACGGCTTCTGCAGGACGAAATCCTGCACGGCACCGGAGACGTCATCGCGGGCTCGCGCTTCCGCCGACGGTCGTGCTGCCTGTTCTACCGGATGCCCGACGCAGGCATCTGCGGCGACTGCGTGCTCCCCGCGACCCCCTAGGATGTGAGAACCACTCCCGATGAAGCCGGTGAGATTCCGGCGCAGTAGCGCTACTGTGAAGCCTTTTTCCAGGCCAAGCCAGACCAGACGAAGTGGTGGTCATATCCATCCAAGGGACGCATTCATCCCGTCAGGAGTACCCATGTCGCACACCGCTGCCACCACCCCGGAACTCGAAATCCCGTCGATCCCCGTGGCCGAACTGGCCCCTTGGGCCGGCTTCGTCTTCCTCATCGCCGCCATCGTGTTGTTCTTCATCAGCGCTGACCAGGGCATCGTGTCGATCCCGTCAGGCAATGCCGTTCACGAGTGGGTCCACGACGGACGCCACCTGCTCGGCTTCCCCTGCCACTGACACCTGTCCTCTTGCCGGTCGCTCTCTGAGCGATCGGTCTGCTTGCGCTACCCGAACGGACTTCATCATGACCCCACGCAACTTTTTGATCCGCGGCCTCCTCGCCGGACTGCTCGCCGGATTCTTCACCTTCGCCGTCGCCTACACGGTCGGCGAGCCGCAGGTCGACGCCGCGATCGCGGTGGAGATGGCCGGCTCCGGCGAGACGCACTCGCATAGCGAGACCGACTCACACGGCGAGACTCATTCACACGGCGAGGAGGGCGCCGGAACCGAGGTCCCACGCGATCTCCAATCGACCGCAGGTCTGGCGACGGGGATCCTCGCGGTCAGCACCGCGATCGGCGGTGTCATCGGACTGGTCTCGGCGTTCGCCGTCGGACGGATCGGGCGCTTGCGCCCCAGCCAGTCGACAGCCGTCGTGGCGCTCATCGGATTCATCGCGACATGGCTCGTCCCGTTCGTGAAATATCCCGCAACACCCCCCGCAGTCGGCAATCCAGACACGATCGGCGACCGCACCGTGGGCTACTTCGCGATGCTCATCATCTCGTTGCTCGCGGCAGTCGCGGCGGTGCTGCTCGCGCGGCGCCTGCTCAGCACCCTCGGTGCCTATCGGACGCTTCTCGTGACGGGCGCGGCCTACCTCGCGATCGTCATCGTGGCTGGGTCGTTGCTCCCCACGGTCAACGAGATCGGCGATTTCCCCGGTGACACGCTCTGGTACTTCCGGCGTGCCTCGTTCATGACGAATGCGACGCTGTGGGGCAGCCTCGGCCTGATCCTGGCCGGGATGATCGGCAAGCTTTACCACCGCGAGTCGCTCGCCGCGGTCCGCAAGGATCTCGCGGCGAGCCTGTAGCAAAGCTCCTGGTCTGGGTGAACGAACCTGCCACCGACCGTTCATCCGCTCCGTCCGACCGCTCGTCGCTCGGGGCTGGCGGTTCACCGCGTGGATGTGATTTTGTGAGAGGCGGGCCGCTACCCGGCACGTGCACATCATCATCGGGGGCACATCATGACCACCACCCAGACCAGGCCGCAGAACCGCATCACCGGAATCGTCATCTGGAGCATCGTGGCCCTCGTCGGCGCGACGTGCTGGGCGGTGCTCGCCTTGTCACGCGGCGAGGAGGTATCGGCGCTGTGGATCCTGTTCGCAGCCCTCTCGTCATATGCGATCGCCTACCGCTTCTACTCGCGTTTTATCGCCACCAAGGTGCTCGAGCTCGACGACACCCGGGCGACGCCGGCTGAACGACTCGAGAACGGTGTCGACTACGAGGTCACCGACCGGCGGGTCCTGTTCGGTCACCACTTCGCCGCGATCGCGGGTGCCGGTCCGCTCGTCGGGCCGGTGCTCGCGGCGCAGATGGGTTATCTGCCCGGAACCGTGTGGATCATCGTCGGCGTCATCGCGGCCGGTGCCGTGCAAGACATGGTCGTGCTGTTCTTCTCGATGCGCCGCGACGGCAAGAGCTTGGGTCAGATGGTGCGCGAGGAGATCGGCGTCGTCGGCGGCACCGCAGCACTGATCGCCGTGTTCGCAATCATGATCATCATCTTGGCCGTACTGGCGCTTGTCGTGGTCAATGCCCTGGCGGAGTCGGCGTGGGGCGTCTTCTCGATCGGCCTCACGATTCCCATCGCCTTGTTCATGGGCTTCTACCTGCGCTACATCCGTCCCGGACGGGTGCTCGAGACAACTGCGATCGGCGTCGCAGCACTGCTGATCGCGATCATCGGCGGCAACTACGTCGACGAGCTGGGCCTCGAGAGCGCGCTGACGCTCTCGAAGGAGAGCCTGGTCGTCGCGCTGATCCTCTACGGCTTCATCGCGTCGATCCTTCCCGTGTGGATGTTGCTGACACCGCGCGACTACCTCTCGACGTTCATGAAGGTCGGCGTCATCGCGCTGCTCGCGGTGGGCCTCGTGATCGCCGCGCCGGTGCTGCAGGCCGATGCCGTGTCGAGCTTCGCGACCGATGGAGACGGCCCGGTCTTCGCGGGAAAGGTCTTCCCGTTCGTGTTCATCACGATCGCCTGCGGGGCTCTCTCGGGCTTCCACGCACTCATCGCGTCGGGGACGACGCCCAAGATGATCGCCAAGGAGAGCCACGTCCGCATGATCGGCTACGGCGGGATGCTGATGGAGTCATTCGTCGCGATCAGCGCCCTGATCGCCGCCGTCGTGATCGACCAGGGGCTCTACTACTCGATCAACGCTCCAGCTGGCATGACCGGCGGAACGGTCCAAGGGGCGTCCGAGTTCGTGAGCACCCTCGGCTTCACGATCTCCCCCGACCAGCTCACTTCTGCGGCCAATGCGATCCAGGAACAAACCTTGATCTCCCGCACGGGCGGCGCGCCGACACTCGCCTTCGGCCTGTCGCAGGTGTTCAGTGAGGCGTTCGGCGGCGGTCTCCAGGCGTTCTGGTACCACTTCGCGATCATGTTCGAGGCCCTCTTCATCCTCACAGCCGTCGATGCCGGCACGCGAGTAGGTCGCTTCATGCTGCAGGACACGATCGGCAACATCTGGCCTCGCTACGGCGACGTGTCGTGGCGTCCCGCGGCCTGGTCAGCCAGCGCCGTCACGGTCGGCGCCTGGGGGTACATGCTCTACATCGGCGTGACCGATCCGCTCGGCGGCATCAACCAGCTGTTCCCGCTGTTCGGCATCGCCAACCAACTACTCGCCGCGATCGCCCTAACGCTGTGCGTCACGCTGCTGATCAAACACGGCAAGCTGCGATACGCGTGGGTTCCAGGCATCCCGCTCGTGTGGGATCTCATCACCACGATGAGCGCGAGCTGGCAGAAAATCTTCTCCGACAATCCAGCGATCGGCTACTTCGCGCAGGCCGACCGCTTCCGCGAAGCCCGAGGAGCCGGCGACTTGCTGGCACCCGCGACCGACCGGGGCGAGATGGGCCAGATCATCACGAACTCGATGACCAACGGAATCCTGCAGTCGGCGTTCGCGATCCTCGTGATCATCGTGGTCGCCAACGCCGTCCTGATCTGGGTGCGGGCCATCCGCCTCGGCTCGATGCCGACGACCGAGGTGCCGCACACGCCATCGGAGATCGTGGCGCCGGCCGACTTCTTCGCGACCGCCGAGGAGAAGCGCGCCGTCGCCTCGTGGGAGGACGAGCACCCGCGGCGTCGCGAGCCCGTCAGGATCCGGCGATGACCGCCGTCGTGCGGGCGTGGCGCGGGGTGCGCTGGTACCTCAAGGAGTTCAGCGGCGAGTCGCGCTGGGACGACTACCTCGCTGCCTGCGAACGCGACGGCATCGAGCCCGCTGGCCGACGCGAGTTCGAGCGCCATCGCGCCGATCAGGTCGAGCACGCCCCCATGGCGAGGTGCTGCTGACGGTTGCTCGAAGGCGCTTTCGGTGCCCCGGGCCCAGCCGATGGGGCGTTTGCCTGCCGACTAGCGGAGGGACGGTCGTAGCAATTCGCTCATGTTCGCCTATTGGCGGAGGTGGCCGGGGTTGGTGTGGGGTAGGACCGCTGGTGGGTCGGAGCGGTATTCGTGTCCGGTGGGGGTGCGCCAGATGGTGGCTTTGCCCTTGGTGCGGACGATCCAGCCGGGTTGATGACGGATGGTGTGGGATCTCTGGCAGAGCCCCTGACCGTTCTCCTTGACCGACAAGCCACCGTGTTGGTGTTCTTCCACGTGGTCTCGGTGTCGGATCTTGCAGTCACACCCTGGCTGCCTGCAGAGCCGGTCTCTGGCGCGGATGAAGGCCGAGGTGGGCGAGTCGAAGTGGCGTCTGCGTGGTTCGCGGACCACGAGGGTCCCGTCGACAGGGTCGACCAAAAGGCGGCGGATGGATGCGTTGGGTGCGCGGGCGATGATCTCGTCGGCGACATCGGGGCAGATCGGTCCGTAGCCTTCGAGCTCGACCGGAGTGTCGCCGCCCGCCAGCAGGGTTTTGGCGTCCAGGACCAGGTTGATCTCGACGTTCGGCGAGTCGGCGTACTTCAACCCCGTGACGCGTTCGACCAACGTCTGGCACATGATCTGGCCACGGGTGCGTGGGTCTCCGGTCGCACGCAGGCCCGTGGCCCAGTCGTCCAACGTCTTGAACGCCGCCAACAGCTGTTCGGCCGGCCCCCGAATCTGCAACACCGCCACCCCATCGACCTCCGGGAACAGTGACACCCGCTGATCGGCCCGGTTCGCGGTAGCCCGCTCGTAGGCAGCTTCGGCGTCGATCGAGATCACGATCCGCGCGGCCGCATGCCGGGCCTGCGTTGTGGTCAAACCAACCAACTTCTCTGCCAGTTCATGATCGGCCAGCGGATGATCGTCGACGCTCAACGAAGCGGTCTCTGTCACGACAGCTCTGGCGGTGGCCTCGGAGATCACACCGGTGCGGAACAGTTCGAGGACCTTTGGCAGCTGCGCCATCCCCAAGGCCAAAGCCAGCTGTGACCCAGCCGCTGCGGGGCCGATGTTGCGGGCCATCGAGACCTCACCGATCACCGACAGCGACGGATCGCCCTCACCGAGCCGCATCACCGTGGACCGCTCGACATGCAGCGCAGCGATTTGCGCGACTTGCTCGGCCTGCGCCGCACGGATGGCCCGGTCGAGCTCGCGGATCGCATCGATCCGGTTGGCGCCACACGACGTCACCGGATCAGACGCGAAGTCATATGCGCGCACCTCCTCCAGGAGGGAACCGGTAGCCGTGGTCTCGAACATGACTCCACGCTATGAGCCACCTCCGACACGTCCCTCCAGCCATCTCAGGGTTGTGCACAGCCGGGTGAGACGATGGAGATGACCCGGAAGGAGCCCGGATGAACTGGATCGGACCCGCTGCCAAGAACTGCGCGCGACTCGCCGTCAAGTACGGCCCGCAGGCGAAGATCGCGTGGAAGAAGGCCGGCCGACCCGCGGCCGACGCGGCAGGGAAGAAGGGCCAATCACAGCAGGTCCCCAAGTAGCGCAGCGCGTCGATGGAGTACGTCTTGCGCGATCCACCGCCAGCGGAGCCCGTCCTCGAAGGGCTTCGTGCCAGGGACCCCAGGACGGTCCCGCCAAATCCAGCGCCGACCAGCAACTCAGCGCTGCCGTAGCGCTGGCGAGCGAACATCGTACTCCGGCTGGTTGAAAGCTCCTCGGGCGAACCGTCGAGGTCGACATCGATGGGCAGCCCGTCGAGGTGCATGATGAGAGCGTGCGCCGCTAAACGCAGACGTTGGGGTCTCAGGACTGACTACGGCCGCGGCAGGACCAGAAAGTTTACGGCACACGCAGTTCTCGCATTGGGTCTCTCGACGCTGCGGCGATGGCTGGGACGACCGCGGCGACCGCGCACACACAGGCCAACATCACGCTTACGGCGACTACGTAAGGTAGTGGGGGCGCAGTGCCATCCGACGCCATCATCCAAAGAATCGCTGATCCCGCACCTGCAACGATTGCGCACAGTGCCACGAGCAGTACCTGCCCCAAAACGATCGAGGCAATCATCATTCGAGTCGCCCCAAGGGCTCGTCGCCGTCCGAAGTCGCGTCGACGAAGTACAACAAAGCCGGCCACGATGAGCAACGTGACCGTGGAGGTTGCCGATGCGACCCACGTGACCGTTGCACGGCCCTGACGGGTTAGCTCGCCATCTACGACACCCCTCAGTTTCGCGAGCTGCTCCGACGTGCTGATCGAGTAGCTCTCCGGAGGTGCTTCCAGAAAATAGCTCCGTACGAGTTTCGTGACAGCGCGGACAGCGTCTGCACTCTCGACCACAATGGTCGCATTGGTCAGCTCAACGCCAGACTTCGCGTCCACTGGCGAAGCGACCATGGGCTCGTACACACGTAAGAATCTGGGCAGGTTCAGTGTGCCTGAAACCTGATACTCAAGGCCTTCGACCGAACTGACCGTACCGACTCCTGACGGCATACCCAACAAGCGCGCCGCGTCCGGCGTGCTGCGCGCCGAGAACACAGGACCCTTCCGGGGAGCGACGGACGTTTCTGGGTCATACATCGGTCGTAGCGCTACCCGTGTCCCGCCAGGCAAGCTAGCGGCTGTCACATCGTTGGCGGGTCCGAATCCGACCACTCCTCGAATTTGTTCGACTGAATTCAATTCGTCGATCAACTCAAACGGCAGCTCCGCTTGCACTGTCTTTATCTGGACCGTGATCGACCTGGTTCCTTGCCCGTCGATCGTCTGCAGCACTGCAGCCTGAGCGGCCTCACTTCTGCCCCCAGTTAGAATGATGGTCACCATCGACGCAAGGATGACGGCAAACAGGAGGCCGGAGAAGGCCCGCTGAGCGAATACCGACGCTATAACCTCCCGCGCTAGAGGACGGAGCAATGGCGAGGTCGTCATGTCGACGGAGCCGCTAACACACGGTGGTCATCTGCCCATGAAGAAACAGACTGGTCGTGAGTAACGACGATGACACATCCGCCGTCGTCCGCATGACTCCGCATCCTGGAAAGGACCGCTTGTGCCGTCTCGGAATCGAGATTCCCGGTTGGCTCGTCCGCGACGAGTATCTTCGGCTGACCGATGAGCGCTCTACAAAGAGCGATCCTTTGAGCCTGGCCGCCTGAGACCTGCCCTGGTCGCCGGCCCATCGGTATGTCGACGCCCATCTCTTCGAGGAGCTCTAGCGCCTTCGACCTCAGCGCGGACCGCGACTCCCCGCGGTACAAGCTGGTCTCCAGGACATTGTCGAGTACTGACCGTGTGGAATCGAGGGCAGCGTCCTGAAATACAAAACCGAATGTGTTGGCCCTGACTCGTGATTTTTGGCTGTCGGGCAAATTGTCCACTCGCACTCCCTCGACTTGGATGATTCCTGACTGTGCACGAAGTAGAAGTGCCAATACGTAGAGCCGGGTGGATTTGCCGCAACCCGATGGTCCCGTGATGGCAGTCACTGAGCCGGCCGTGAAGTCGTCGGACCAGTCGTCGACGAGTGGTACCGGGAGCACGGAACCCGGGTAGTCGAACGTCACGTCCCGAAGGCTCAGTGTTATCACCTCCCGCCCCTCACGACAGCGGAACGCGGACAGCGTCCCCCGGCTTTATGCCAGTGACCACAGCCCGACCGCCCGCGGATGCCTTCACAACAACCTTCACCTGCGGCCCAGTGTCGAGTGTCACCGCAGCTAACCCGGTCGGATCAACGACGAGTGCGGCGGTGGGAACAACAAGACCTGCCGCGCGGGGAACGATGACAATCTCGCCGTCAATTCCAGTCACACCTTCAACCGGGACTTTCCCGCACTGAGTACCGCAAATAGTTTCGCCTTTCCCACCAATGAGGGTCGCAACCGCGTTGTTGTCGCTGGACGGTGTTGAGATCTTCTCGACCGTGGCTTTCCAGTCACGGTCCGCAAAATGCATGACCACTTCCATGCCTACGGCGACAATTCGTGCTTGCTCTGGTGGAAGCGTGATGGAGAAGGTCGGTCTCGACGGCATCATGATTAGCCCACTGACCGCCTCGATGCCGCCTTCCACTTGCGGTGAGCTGGTTGCAACCGCGGATGCAACCGTGATCAGCCCCCCAAGTGCGACCTTTGCCGGCAACTTGGGGATGAATAGCAGCTCACCGCGCAAGACTTCGCCAGTGGGCTCCTGCCCGAGTGAACGGTGCCAAGCCGACACCTGACGCGTGGTGACGCCGTCCAATTCACCGTTCGCTGGACCTGTTCGAAGACCCACCGAGGTGAGAAACGTCTGCAATTGTTCAACATCAGCGCCTTTGGAGCCCCGCACGAGGTCTCGAAACGCTGGAACCGCCCCCTCCGCTGCAACAACCGGAATCTGGTCGACGTCGTACAGTAAATCGCCTGACTCTACTCGCTGAACGCCGTTGATATGAACCTTGGTGACGGTGCCGCTCCGCTGATTGGGTATCGCTGCGCCATCAGACCAGGTGGCCGAGACACTGAGCCTGATGACCTTCTGTACCTCGCCTTGTACGGCCTTCACCGTTGCGAACTTCTGCTCCCCCCGAAGTTCCTTCGGCGGCCCGTAGATCGTTCGGAAGGACCATCCCAGTACGGACCCGACGACGACTGCGACGAGGCAACCCACCACTATTGCCGGCATCGTCGGTCGCGACGTCCAATAGCTCACTTCAAGTCCGAGGGTGAGCGCGGTGTCGGGTCAGCGTTCTTCGCGAAAGATCCACATTGACCCCGCATCACGTTGGCTCTTGAGGGCAGGCCCTAAGTAAGGCGCGCCATTCAGGTTCGCTGATCGAGTCCGGGACGTCCAGGTACGGGCTCCACGGTGGCCGCC
>JBBSSC010000015.1:0-14150 GCA_038242465.1 Propionibacteriales bacterium
CACCTCGCTGGCCCGCAAGCTCCGTACCGCCCGCAATGACCACACAGCCGATGCCCGTCATCGCCGCGATGGCTGGTTCGATGAGTCAAACGTCTGGCATGACGGGTCGGACGAGCCCATCACACTGATCGATGGCACCGCGTCGTAGCTGATCGCGCATCAGCCTTTAGTCCGTCAGCCTTCAGTTCGTCGCGTCTCGTACTGTGTCCCTCACACGACACGGCGTTGAGCCACGACGAGAAGGTGTACACCATGAAGTCCGATCTGTTCGCCCAAGCGCATCTCGAGGTCCAGACCACCGAGCGGTTTACGTTGCAGAATCCGCGCATGCTGAAGGTGACTCTCGGCGCCCCCGTACTAGCCACCAAAGGTGTCATGGTGGCGTACCAAGGTCAGGTCACGTTCGAGCACAAGGCCGCGGGCAGTTTCGGCAAGCTCATGAAAAAGGTCATGACGAGCGAGGACAATCCGCTCATGACCGTCGCGGGGCAGGGCGAGGTGTTCTTCGCAGACACGGCCAAGAACGTCTTCATCCTCAATCTTGAGGGTGATGGAATCTCGATCAACGGCCGAAACTTGCTTGCCTTTGACGCAACGCTCGATCACGACATCCGCCGCGTCAAGGGCGTGGGCGTCGCCGCAGGCGGACTGTTCAACACGATGGTCAATGGCACAGGCCAGGTCGCGCTCGTCGCCGATGGCGATCCGATGATCCTCGACTGCTCGCAGCAACCCACGTACGTCGACATCAACGCTGCGGTCTGCTGGTCGGCGAATCTCGCTCCGCAGATCCACAACAGCATGAGCATGAAGTCGATGGTCCGCGGCGGATCGGGCGAAGCGTTCCAGTACGCCTTCCACGGCCCAGGCTTCGTCGTCGTGCAGCCCTCCGAAGGCCCCGCCTACAACCAGGGCGGCGGAGGCAACGGTGGCAATGTCGCGGCAGCTGCGGTGGGTGGCGGCATCCTCGGAGGCATCCTGAGCTGATCGATGCTCCCCCGCCGATGACGCTGGTAGCCGACCCGGCGCTCGTTGGAGTCACAGGCAGAGCGGTCGTGTCGTCAGGGAGTCAGCTTGCCCAGCCCCTTCGAGATATTCGCAGACAGCACCTTGCCGACGACCGCCGCGGCGCCCGGAACCGCCATGTCGAAGCCGATCGTGTAGTCGAGCAGGGTTCCGCCGTCTGTCGTCGGCGTCAGGATCTGCCGGCCCCAGTGGCCCCTGAGCGGGCTGCCCTTGGTGATCTTGTACTCGATCAGCGTGTGCGGCTCCGAGACCGTCGTGGTCTCGTGGAATGCCGGAAGGGGCCCAATCTTGAGGGCACGAGTCGAGCCGATGCCGTTGCGGGATGTGTCGCCGTCCTTGACGCGCGTGATCTTCGCTCCGAATACGGGGCCGAGGTTCTCGTGCTCCGAGAGCTTCTCGAAGACCGTGGCGGGATCGGACGTGTAGGTGTGCGTCACGTGGACGCGCTGGGGAGTGGCCATGGTCGCAGAGTCTAGGGTGAATGACCATGAAGCGGGAGGAGTTGGGCGACGCAAGCCGAACTGATCTCCAGCAACCGATCAGCGCGGGCATCATCGCCGCCCTCGTGGGTTACACGAGCGCCTTTGCAGTCGTCCTCACCGGGCTCACCGCCGTCGGCGCCACGCCACGCCAGGCGGCCTCGGGCCTGCTGGCACTATGCCTCACCCAGGCCGTCGGCATGATCTGGCTCAGCAGCCGGTACCGCATGCCGCTCGTGCTCGTCTGGTCGACGCCGGGCGTCGCGCTACTCGCCGGTACCGAGACATTGGACGGCGGGTGGCCTGTCGCGATCGGCGCGTTCATCGTCGCGGGAGCCGCGTACGTGGTGACAGGACTGTGGCCCATGTTGGGCCGCCTCATCGCCCGCATTCCCACACCAATCGCCCAGGCCATGCTCGCAGGTGTCGTGCTCGAGCTGTGCCTCGCTCCCGTAACAGCACTGCAGGACAATCCGGGCGCGATCCTGCCTATCGCGCTGGTCTGGCTGCTAGGCGTCCGGTGGGCACCGCGCTGGGCCGTCCCCGCATCTTTCCTGGCCGCAGGGGTCGTGATCGGCATCGACATGGCTCGCACGGGCAGCTCGATCGCTGGATCATCGCTCGTCCCGGAGCTGTCGTTCACAGCGCCCGAGTGGAGCTGGGCCGCGATGATCGGCATCGCCGTGCCTTTGTACATCGTCACAATGGCATCGCAGAACGTCCCGGGCGTCGCGATCATGAAATCGCTGGGCTACGACGTACCGTGGCGCGCCTCGATCGTCACAGCGGGCGTGGCCACGATGGCCGGCGCGACGGCAGGCGGTCACTCCGTCAACCTCGCGGCCATCAGTGCGGCGCTTGCAGCGGGCCCACCTGCAGGTCCCGATCCGAAGCGCCGATGGATCGCATCGCAGTCGGCCGGGTACACGTACGTGCTGCTTGCCGTCGCCTCCGCCGCTCTGGCGGCGCTCGTGGCTATCGCCCCGCTGGGCGTCATCGCGACCGTCGCGGGCCTGGCCCTGCTCGGCACGCTGGCCGATGCACTTGAAGGCGCCGTCTCAGAGCGCTCGGGTCGCGAAGCCGCCGTCATCACCTTTCTCGTTGCCGCTTCGGGCATCTCGGTTGCGGGCATCGGCTCCGCATTCTGGGCCCTGGTCGCGGGACTCATCGTCCACCTTGTCCTTGTTTGGCGTCCCCGGGGAGCTGTCTGATGTTCCGAATCCTTTTCCACGAGCCACGCATCGCTGGCAACACCGGCGCGGCCATCCGGCTCGCCGCGGTGACCGGCGCCGAGCTGCACCTCGTCGAGCCACTGGGCTTCGATCTGTCGGAGTCCAAGCTCAAGCGGGCCGGTCTCGACTACCACGATCTGGCCGTCATGACGGTGCATCCCGATCTCGACACCGCGTTTGCCGCGCTGGCTCCTGGCCGCATCTACGCCTTCACGGCCAGCGGTGAACAGCTCTACACCGACGTTGCATATCAACCCGGCGACGTCCTGATGTTCGGCGCGGAGCCTACGGGGCTCCCCCCCGAGGTATTGGACGACCCGCGCCTCACGGCGCGAGTACGTCTGCCGATGCTGCCAGGACGCCGCTCGATGAACCTAGCGAACACAGCATCCATAGCGGTGTACGAAGCGTGGCGGCAGCACGGCTTCGCGATGCCCTAGCCAGATTTGCGCCTTCCTGCACGGTTTCAGAGTGTCGATTCCGTGCAGGTACCCGCAAATCCGGTCAGGTCAGGGCGTCGGCGATGGCCGGTGCCATTGCTGTGAGGGCTTTGCCTCTGTGGCTGATGCGGTCCTTCTCGGCTGCGTCGAGCTCCGCCGTGGAGACGTCGTAGCCGTCGGCCGCGAACAACGGGTCATAGCCGAACCCACCATCACCGTGCTCGGCATCGAGGATGCGGCCGGCCATCTCGCCGTGCTCGACGATCTCGCGCCCGGCCGGCAGGCACAGCGCCATGACGCAGCGGAACTGCGCCGTGCGCAGATCATCGGGGACGTCGGCGAGCTGGCTCAGCAGCAGCGCGTTATTGGCCGCATCGCCGCCCTCGTTCTTCGGGACGCCCGACCAGCGCGCCGACAGCACCCCCGGCATGCCGTTGAGCCGGTCGACGCACAGCCCAGAGTCGTCGGCGAGCGACGGCAGACCCGTGACCTGCAGCGCCGCCCTCGCCTTAATCAGCGCATTGCCCTCGAAGGTCGGCTCGATCTCGGCCGGCTCGTCATAGGCCGGAAAGTCGGCCAGTCCCAGCACCTCGATGCCAGGGACGAGCGGCCCGAGGATGCGTCGCAGCTCGGCCAGCTTCTTGGCATTGTTGGAGGCGAGGACGACCTGCTTCATCGACCCTGAGCTCATCGACCCAGAACTCATCGACCCAGAACTCATCGACCCAGGGCTTCAGTCTGCATGCGGGTCAGGTCGGCACAGCCCTTGGCCGCCAGCTCGAGCAGGGCGTCGAGCTCTGCCTTGTCGAAGGGCGCACCTTCGGCGGTGCCCTGGACCTCGACGAACTTGCCGGAGCCCGTCATCACGACGTTCATATCGGTCTCGGCGCGGACATCTTCTACGTAGGGCAGGTCGAGCAGCGGTACGCCGTCGATGATGCCGACGCTGATGGCCGCGACTGACTCGATGAGCGGCTCGCCCACGAGAGCGCCCTTGGCACGCAGGTGCTCGACGGCGTCGGCCAGCGCGATGTAGGCGCCGGTGATGGCGGCCGTGCGGGTGCCGCCGTCGGCCTGCAGGACATCACAGTCGATCGTGATGGTGTTTTCACCCAGGGCCTTGTAGTCGATGGCCATGCGCAGCGAGCGGCCGACGAGACGCGAGATCTCGTGCGTGCGTCCGCCGATGCGGCCCTTGACCGACTCGCGCGCCGAACGGTCGTGGGTGGCCTGCGGCAGCATCGCGTACTCGGCCGTGACCCAGCCAAGACGCGTACCCTTGCGCCAGCGCGGCACGCCCTCGCTGGCGCTTGCGGCACACAACACCTTGGTCTTGCCGAACTCGATGAGGCACGAGCCCTGCGCGTGATCCAGCCAGTTGCGGGTGATGGTTACGGGGCGGAGCTGGTCGGCGGAGCGGCCGTCTTCACGAGTCATGCCTTGACCCTATCGGCCGGGACCGACGCTCAGATGACGTACTGCTCGCCCGCCGTGACGAGGTCGTATGGTCCATCCCACGTCGACTTGACGTCGGACTCGACCTCGGCCCGATCCGTCCACGCCGGGATGTGGGTGACCAGCAGACGTCCGACGCCGCCGGCCTTCGCGTAGTGGCCGGCCTCGGCACCCGTGAGGTGCAGCTCGGGCGGATTGGTAGCCGACTCCACGAAGGACGCCTCACACAGAAAGACGTCTGCTCCGCGGACGAAGTCGACCAACATCTCGGTCGGGCCAGTGTCGGCGGAGTAGACGAGCGTGCGTCCGCCCGCCGAGATCCGCATACCGTAGGCCGCGATGGGGTGGACTACCTGGCGCGGCGTCACCTCGAAGGGGCCCAGCTGGACGGTTTCGTCGCTCGCCCAGTCGTTGAGCGCGAACTGCGGGACGACGTCGACCTCGTCGTCGATCCCGTAGATCATCGCCATTTGCGCCCGACTGGCCGGCGGGGCGTACAGCGGGATCTGCCGGTACGCGCCCTGCGGGTGGTACTTGCTGATGACGTGGAGCCCGGATAGGTCGAAGCAGTGATCGGCGTGCATGTGCGAAATCGCAATGGCGTCGATGTCGCGCAGATCGCAGAAGCGCTGCAGATTGCCCAGAGAACCACTGCCGAGGTCGATCAGCAGCCGGTACGTGCGGCCTTCGAAGGGAGCTTCGAGCAGATAACAGCTTGCCGGTGAGTCTTTGCTAGGGAACGATCCGGCGCATCCTACGATCGTCAGCTTCATACGGCGCCTACCCACGAGAACTGTTGGACCGAATCGATCTCCGGACCCAGGAATCGGCGCGCGAGCGTCGCGAACTCCTCCGGCCGGCCCGTCGTCACGAAGCCATGCATAGGAGGCGGCAGCGAAGCATCCCGCTTGAGTCCCTCGCGCACGAGGAGGCCATAGACGTCCTTAGCCGTCTCCTCAGCGCTCGACACGAGCGTGACACCGTCACCCATGACGTAGGACAGTACGCCGGTCAGCAGCGGATAGTGGGTGCAACCCAGGACGAGCGTGTCGATACCCAACTCGATCAGCGGCTGGAGGTACCCCTCGGCCACCTCGATCAGCTCGGGCCCAGAGGTCACGCCCTGTTCGACGAGCTCGACGAAACGCGGGCACGCCTGGGTGTGCAGGGTGATGCCCGGATTGGCGGCGAAGGCATCGTCATAGGCCTTGGACGTCGCCGTCGCTGTGGTGCAGATGACGCCGACGGAGCCCGTGCGAGTCGCGCTGACGGCTCGCCTGGTCGCGGGCACGATGACCTCGACGACCGGGATGTCGTAACGCTCGCGGGCATCGCGCAGCACTGCCGCGCTGGCCGAGTTGCAGGCGATGACGAGCACCTTGACGCCGCGGGTCACGAGATGGTCTAGGCACTCGAGGGCATACTCACGCACCTCGGAGATCGGCTTGGGGCCGTAAGGCTGACGGGCCGTGTCACCCAGGTACAGCACGGGTTCGTGAGGCAGCTGGTCGAGAACGGCGCGCGCAACCGTCAGGCCGCCGAAGCCTGAGTCGAAGATGCCGATGGGTGCGTCGCTCACAACCGAAGAGCGTACGTCCGTGGGGTGTTACGTGAAAGTAAACGGGCGAAAGATCACATTCGACGAACGAGGCCCGAACCGCTCAGAGCGGGAGCTTGGGCTGCGGCGGCGCATGTGCGGGATCGACGCCGTCGAACAGCGACGAGACCGATTCTCCTGCGTGGATACGGGCAATCGCCTCCGCGAACAGACCCGCGACCGACCTCACCTGAAGCTCGGGCCAGTCGGCCGGCGGCGGCACCGTGTCGGTCGTCACGACCTCGGTGATCGAGGGATGACCGCGGAGCCGCTCTACAGCGTTGCCCGTGAACAAGCCATGTGTACAGGCCACCGACGCCTCGGTGCAGCCTTCTTCTTCGAGCTTGTTCATCAGCTCGATGATGGATCCGCCGGTAGCGATCTCGTCATCGAGCACGATGGCCTTCTTGCCAGCCACATCGCCGACGATGGCATCGATCACGACCTTGTCGTCGGCCTGGCGCTGCTTGCTGCCGGCCGCAACGGGGACGCCGAGCAGGCGGGCGAACAGCGAGGCGGTCTTGGCGTTGCCGAGATCGGGTGAGACCACGACGGTGTTGGAGAGATCGCGGCTGCGGTAGTGATCGGCAAGCTCGCCGATCGCCGTGAGGTGGTCGACCGGGACGCTGAAAAAGCCGTGCACCTGCGGCGCGTGCAGCGTCATCGTGACGACGCGATCGGCGCCCGCAGTGGTCAGCATGTCGGCGACGAGGCGGCCGCCGATCGAGATGCGCGAGGCATCCTTCTTGTCGGAGCGCGCGTACGCGTAGTGCGGGATGACAACCGTGACCGAGTCGGCGCTAGCTCCGCGGGCCGCGTCGATCATCAGCAGCAGCTCCATCAGATGGTCCTGCGTCGGCGGTACCAACGGCTGGATGATGTAGACATCCTTGCGGCGGCAATTGGCCAGCAGCTGCACCTGGAGGCAGTCATTGCTGAACCGGATGGTGTCGGACGCCGACAGAGGCTGCCCGAGCTCGGAACAGATCTTCTCGGCAAGGGGGCGGTGGGCGCTTCCGGAAAAGACCACGATCTGACTCACGGGATCGAGGGTAGTCGACTGCTCCGACCGGCGATACCTTCCAGCCCTCGCTGAGGAGGGGGTTACGGCCCCGTGAGGCGGGGGTTACTGACCCGTGAGGAGACCCACGCGACGTGACGGACGACGCTAACCCGCTCCTCACAGGGCAGTAACCCCCTCCTCAGCGCAAAGCCCTGCTAGAACTGAGGCGTGAACAGTGCCCAGATCCTCCAGTCCTGGCTCCTCGAAGGACTCACGGCGGCGGGCGGCTCTGCCACGCCAACGGATGTCTCCAAGCAGGTGTGGGCCCGGCACCGCGGCGAGCTCGAATCCGCGGGTGATTTGTTTTACACCTGGCAGATCGAGCTGCGTGGCACAGCCGAGGCCCTGGCAGGCTCGGGGATCGTGCGCATCGACGATGCCGGTACCTGGATCCTGCAGGCCGACGCTGCGAGCACCGCGCCCACCAAGCATCCGACCAGGTGGGACGCGGACGAGATCGCGGTCGCCGTCGATACCTACGCCTCGATGCTGCGTGACAACGCCGATGGCAAACCGATGCGACGCAGCGAGGCATCCGCGCACGTCCGGGAGACGACCGGGCGCACACCCTCGGCGGTCGACGGCATGTTCGCCAATATCTCGGCGGTCGTCCAAGAGCTCGGCCTCGACTACCTGCCCGCATATCCGCCCCGGTCGAACATCCCGCCGGGCGTACGCCAAGCCGTCAGCGCAACCCTGAGCTCTTAGGCCCAGAGCTGGCCGTCGAGCTTGTCCTCGGCCTCGTCGAGAGTGCCTTCGTAGGCGCCAGTCGATAGGTACTTCCAGCCGCCGTCACACACCACGAAGACGATGTCGGCGCTCTCGCCGGCCTTGACGCACTTGTCGGCCTGGGCCAGCGCGGCGTGCAGGATCGCACCGGTCGAGACGCCCGCAAAGATGCCTTCGAGCTCGACGAGCTCACGCACCCGGCGCACCGCATCGCGCGGTCCGACCGAGAAACGGGAGTCGATCAATGAGGCGTCGTACAGCTCGGGGACGAAGCCCTCGTCGAGGTTGCGCAAGCCATAGACGAGCTCGCCGTAACGGGGCTCGGCAGCCACGATGCGCACCGACGGCTTGTGCTCGCGGAAGAAGCGTCCCGCTCCCATCAGTGTCCCGGTCGTGCCGAGACCGGCGACGAAGTGAGTCACCTCGGGCAGGTCGGCCAGGATCTCGGGGGCCGTGCCGTTGTAGTGCGCCTCGGCGTTGGCGGGATTTCCGTACTGGTAAAGCATGACCCAGTCGGGGTTCTCGGCCGCCAGGGCCTTGGCGACACGGACGGCCTCATTAGATCCGCCTGCAGCGGGCGACGGGATGATCTCGGCGCCCCACATCGTCAAAAGTTGCGTCCGCTCGATCGAGGTGTTCTCGGGCATGACGCAGATGATCTTGTAGCCGCGCTGACGCGCCACCATCGCCAGCGAAATACCGGTGTTGCCGGACGTCGGCTCCAGGATCGTGTCGCCACGCTTGAGCAGTCCCTCGCTCTCGGCCTTGAGGATCATGCTGAGCGCGGCACGGTCCTTGATCGAACCGGTCGGGTTCTGGTCCTCGAGCTTGGCCCACAGCCGGACATCGGGGGAAGGCGACAGCGTCGGCAGGCCCACGAGGGGCGTGCCGCCGACGGAGTCGATCAGCGAGTCGAAGCGCATGCTGGGCTGATCAGATCAGCCCAGAGCCACCGGCGACGGCCGGCAGGATGACGACGGTGTCACCATCGGAGACCGCGGTCTCGAGCCCACCCGTGAAGCGGATGTCTTCGTCATTGACGTAGATGTTGATGAAACGGCGTGCGTCGCCGTTCTCGATCAGACGCTCCTTGATACCCGAGTGATCGGCCTCGAGCTTGTCGATCAGTTCGGTCACGGTCGCGCCCGAGCCCTCGACGACTCGCTCGCCGTCGGTGTACGTACGCAGGATCGTGGGGATGCGGACCTCGATGGCCATCAGTCTTCTGCCTTCTGTTGGGTGGTGCTTACGTCTGTAGCTGTGCTGTCTGAATACCTCGCGACGAGGCGAACTTCTTCCTCGACGACCTCTCCGTCGATGATCCGGTACGACTTGAAATCGACTGGACCGGCCTCATGGGCGCCGTCGCGGGTCGAGACCAGGACGTAGTGCGCGCCGGGCTCGGCCGCGAGATTGATGTCGGTACGCGACGGATACGCCTCGGTCGACGTGTGCGAGTGGTAGATCACGACAGGTTCTTCGTCGTTGTCGTCCATGTCGCGATACAGCCGCAGCAGGTCGCCCGAGTCGAATTCGTAGAACGTGGGCGACATCGCCGCATTAAGCATCGGGATGAATCGCGAGGGGATATCCGAGCCGATGGGTCCCGCGACGACACCGCAGGCCTCATCGGGGTGGTCGCGGCGGGCGTGCGCGATGATCGCGTCATGCGTGGCCTGGTCGATCGTGAGCATCCACTGAGTTTATCTGCACCTGGGCTAGCGTCTTGAGGGTGACCGGTGGTCAAGACACGGCGGTGTGGCATAGCTCAGTCGAGTGCGACGATCAGGGTCTCCTGGACGTAGCCCAGCCACTCGAAGATGTCGGACATCGCCGAGACGGCCTCGTCCTCGGACTCCGAGACCAGCATCGCATCCTCGTCGGTCTCGATGCCCAGCCGAACCGCCAGCGACAGCCGGATGTCGGTCAGCGCGCGCAGCCAGGCCTGCACCTCGGCGGGGTCGAGCTCGACCTCGATCGGGTCGTCGTTCTCGTCCGGTGTGTCGCCGAAGTTGAGTCCACCGTCGATCAGCGAGCCGATCAGCGTCTCAGCGTTGAGCACCTTGGCCGAGGTGAGCGATCGCTCCGTGAAGCGGCGAAACTCGCCAGAGTCCTCCGCGTCATCGCGGTAGGCATCGGGCAGCAGCCGCAGCAGCACCGGATCTTCGGGCGGCAGCGACGGACCGCCCATGCCCAGCTGGGCGGCGAGTGGATCGACATTGGACTCTTCGGCGCCGTTACGGTCACGCAGCAGCTCGACGACCTGCCCCGCGAGACTCGCCAGCAGGTGCGCCTCACCGATCTCGAACGTCGCAGCAATTCCGCCACGACGGCGCTTCTTAAAAGGCTTCATACGTCAGGCGTCCTGCCGTTCGAGGGTCGCCCATAGGCCATATTCGTGCATGGCCTGCACGTGGCGTTCCATCTGCTCGCGGCTCCCGCTGGAGACGACCGCTTTGCCTTCTTGGTGCACCCGCATCATCAGCTCGTGTGCCTTCTCGTCGGTATAGCCGAAGTAGTTGCGGAACACGTACGCGACGTAGGACATCAGGTTGACCGGATCGTTCCAGACGATGGTGACCCAGGGGTCCTCGAGCTCGACGACGATATCGGCATCGGTGTCGGGCTCGGCGATCTCAACCGACGTCGGGGTGCTCACTACCCCATTGTGTCCCAGGCGTCTGGGTGCGCCAACGTCGCCGGGGACGAGATGCTCGATCGCGTACGGACGCGCCTGGGCCCCTAGTCTGGAACAGTGACCGCCTCTCCCAGCACCGCACTGCTGACCGATCGCTATGAGCTCACGATGCTGCAGGCGACTCTTCGCAACGGCACGGCCCAGAGGCACTGCGTGTTCGAGCTGTTCGCTCGTAGATTGTCGGGTGGCCGTCGGTACGGCGTCGTCGCCGGCATCGGACGCGCGCTCGACGCGTTGGAAGACTTCAGATTCGGTGAGGACGAGCTCGCGTGGCTGCGCGAGAACGATGTCGTCGACGCCGACACGATCGCGTGGCTCACGGACTACCGCTTCTCCGGGACGATCTGGGGCTATCCCGACGGCGAACTGTTCTTCCCGCTGTCGCCGGTCGTGATCGTGGAAGGGACCTTCGCCGAGTGCGTCATCCTGGAGACGCTGCTGCTGTCGATCCTCAATCACGACTCGGCGATCGCCACGGCCGCCTCACGAATGATCTCTGCGGCGGGCGACCGTCCGTGCATCGAGATGGGCTCGCGCCGCACCCACGAAGCGGCGGCCGTGGCGGCGGCGCGCTCGGCCTATATCGCTGGCTTCGCGGCAACCTCCAATCTCGAGGCCGGTCGTACGCACGGCATCCCCACGACGGGTACGAGCGCTCATTCGTTCACGCTGCTACACGACACCGAGCGCGAGGCCTTCGAGGCGCAAATCAAGGCGCTCGGACCCGGCACGACGTTGCTGGTCGACACGTACGACATCCCCGCCGCAATCGCGACCGCGGTCGAGCTCGCGGGCCCCGAGCTTGGAGGGGTCCGGCTCGACTCCGGCGATCTGGTCTCGCTGGCCAGAGCGGTACGCAAGCAGCTCGATGACCTCGGCGCGACGACGACCCGCGTCACGGTCACGAGCGATCTCGACGAGCACGCCATCGCGGCGCTCGCCGTCGCGCCCGTCGACGGCTATGGGGTCGGAACAGCGCTGGTGACGGGATCCGGTGTGCCGACGAGCGGATTCGTCTACAAGCTGGTATCGCGGGCGGATGACGCAGGCACCATGGTCTCGGTCGCGAAAAAGAGCCTCGACAAGGTCTCGATGGGTGGCCGCAAGTACGCCCTGCGGCGCCGCAGCACGACGGGACGCGCCCAGGCCGAGATCATCGGCATCGGCACCCCACCTGCGGACGATGGCGATGATCGGTCATTGCTGGTCGAGCTTGTCTGCGATGGCACGCGCGTCCACACCGAATCGCTCGACGACTCACGGGCCCGGCTGCGCGCGTCGCTGGCCGAGCTTCCCCTGGCCGCGGCCCAGCTCTCGAAGGGCGATCCTGTGCTCGAGACGATCTACGAGGACGAGTCATGAGCCAGCTTCCCGAACGAACCGCGTTAATCGTCGTCGACGTCCAGAATGACTTCTGCGAGGGCGGCTCGCTCGCGGTGACGGGCGGCGCGCAAGTTGCCAGCGATGTCGCCGAGCTCATCGGGTCCGGCCAATACGCGACGGTCGTCGCGACCCGTGACCATCACATCGACCCCGGCGCGCACTTCTCCTCCACCCCCGACTTCGTCGACTCGTGGCCGCCTCACTGCGTCGTCGGCACGCCGGGCGTCGAGCTGCATGATCCGCTCGTGACCGAGATTTTCGACGAGGTCTTCGACAAGGGCGAGTTCAGCGCGGCGTACTCGGGCTTCGAGGGCGCCTCCGCCAGCGGTGCCCGCCTGGCCGATTGGCTGCGCGCGGCCGGCATCGACGCGGTCGACGTCTGCGGCATCGCGACGGATCACTGCGTCCGCGCCACGGCCCTCGACGCGGCCCGCGAAGGATTCACGGTGCGAGTCCTCGAGACCCTGACGGCCGCAGTATCCCCGGACAATCTCCCCGCCGTCCACACCGAGTGGACCGCTGCGGGCGTCTCCACAGCCTGATCCAAAGCTCGGGCCGCCCAAGATGTCGGCGAAAATGTACGTATCCGGGGCTCGAATCGGTACATTTGCGCCGACATCTTGAGGGCGGCGGCGAGGTACTAGCCTGACGGGGTGAGTGCATCGAATCAGCATCTGAACCTGCCCATCGACGAGACGTCCCGCGAACGGCTCGCGGCCGAGGGGCTCAGATTCGGAGTGGTCCAGCCATCCGATGCCGCCGCGCACGCGTCCTGGTACCGCGCCGAGACTCGCGGCTTCCACAGCGCCCAGCCGTCGGCCGAGTTGATCGAGCAGCAGCGCACGCTGCACTCGGACTCCCGGCTGACGGCGGTGTGGGATGACTCGATCCCCGAGCCGGAATCCCCCGTCGCCACCACGGTCTGCTGGCCCGCCGACCTCACGGTGCCGGGCGAGCGCACCGTCCCCGCGTGGGCTGTCAGCGGCGTGACTGTCGCGCCCACACACCGCCGGCGCGGCATCGCGCGTGCGCTCATGGAGGCCGAGCTGCGTACTGCTACATCGCTGGGTCTGCCGGTCGCGATGCTGACGGTCTCCGAGTCATCGCTCTACGGCCGCTACGGGTACGGCATGGCCGCGCTGGCACGCGATGTCACGGTGACGACATCGCGCGTGCGCTGGATCGGCCCGGATGCTCCGGGACGCGTCAACTTCGTGTCGACCGAACAGCTGCTCGTGGATGGTCACCAGATCGTCGAGCGCGTCCGCACCAAGACTCCCGGACAGATCGGATATCGCCAGGACGGCACGCTCTGGCGCCGCCAGCTGGGTCTGACCGTCGACGACACCAACGCCAAGAACCTGCGCTTCATCCGCTATGACGATCCGGACGGAACGCCCCAAGGCTTCGCGATCTACCAGCTAATCGAGGACCCTCAAGACTTCACCCAGCACGAGCTCAAGGTGCTCACTCTGGTCCGCGCCACGTCCGAGGCCTATTGCGGGCTCTGGAGATTCCTGCTCGACATGGACCTGGTCTCGAAGGTCACGGCACATCTTCGCCCCGTCGACGAACCGCTGCGCTGGTTGATCTCGGACTTCCGCGCCGTCAGCATCACCGAGTCCGATCATCTCTGGGTACGGATCCTCGATGTTCCGGCCGCCCTCGAGGCGCGGAGCTATGCGTCCCCCGGCCGGATCGTGATGCAGGTCGACGACCCCCACGGCTTCGCCGATGGCACGTGGGCGCTCGACGCCGACGCGGCCGGCGCCGCCACCGTGACGCAGGTCGACGAGCCCGCCACGGTCCGCCTGGGTGTCTCAGCCCTCAGCTCGCTGCTGCTCGGCGGCGTCCACGCAACGACTCTGGCCGCCGCTGGATCGGTTCACGGAGATGCGGCGCGGCTCGACGAGCTGTTCCACTCCCCCGTGGAGCCGTATCTCAGCATCTGGTTCTGAGCGCGCTCACCGCAGCATCGGCACCGAAGGCTTGGTCGGTCGGCGCGCTTCCGCCAAGATCTCGTCGGCGGTGTCGAGGCCGTCGAGGAA
>JBBSSC010000016.1:0-13926 GCA_038242465.1 Propionibacteriales bacterium
CCAGCGGGACCCAGGCGCCGAGGCGCTGGCCGATCGTGGGGTTGGTGGAGAGGCCGCCGCCGACCCAGAGGTCGAAGCCGGGGCCGTGCTCGGGGTGGACAGCGCCGATGAAGGCGATGTCGTTGATCTGCGGCACAACGTCGTGGCCGGGATGGCCGCTGATGGCCGACTTGAACTTGCGCGGCAGGTTGCTGAACTCGCGGTCACCGATGAAGGTGCTTTCGATCGCAGCGATTGCCGAGGTTCCGTCGATGATCTCCTCGGAGGAGATGCCGGCGACGGGGGAGCCGAGGATGACGCGGGGGCAGTCGCCGCACGCCTCCTGCGTCGACAGCCCGACGGCCTCGAGGCGGTTCCAGATCGTGGGAACGTCCCGCACGTCGATCCAGTGGTATTGGATGTTCTGGCGGTCGGTGAGGTCTGCGGTGTCGCGGCCGAACTCGACCGAGATGTCAGCAACGGTGCGGAGCTGCTCGAGGTTGAGCTGGCCTCCGTCGACGCGCACCCGAAGCATGAAGTGCTCGGCGTCGAGTTCTTCGGGCGCGAGTGTCGCAGTCTTGCCGCCGTCGATGCCTTGCTTGCGCTGCGTGTAGAGGCCCCACCAGCGGAAGCGCCCGCGGAGGTCGCCTCCGTCGATCGACGCGAAGCCACCGTGGGCGTAGATGTTCTCGATGCGGGCTCGCACGTTGAGCGGGTTGTCGTCCTTCTTGGACTGTTCGTTCGCGTTCAGGGGCTCGCGGTAGCCCATCGCCCACTGGCCCTCGCCGCGCTTGGGGCGCGGGCGGCGGACGGGTGTTTCGGTACCGGGTGCGGATGCCATGGGATTCCCTTTGAGGCAGGGCACACGGCGATCACGACAGGCTCGTCACGGTTGGTCGCCGCGCGCCTACGTTGATTCGACAGGATGGTGATTCGAGATCAGTGCAGAGGTCGCGCGTTGTCAGCGACACATCATGTTGCGGGCACGGCCGAGGTCAACGTGGAGTCGTCCCACGAGCCAGAGGAGGTGCGCCGAAAGCATGTCCTCAGTGTGTAGAACTCGCGAGCCATCGACAAACACGTGTCTCGGTATTTGGTACACGAGTCCATTATGTGGTCATGTTTGCCTGGCTGCAGGGAAAACGTAGACCAAAAATGGCGGGCTCTCAGTTATCCGGAACGAGTATCGCGACCGCGTAGGCGCCGATTCCGGCCGCCATGAGTGTCACGGCGGCGGCCACCAGGGCGACGTCCCAGGGCACAAGCCCTGCGGTCGCCAGACCGATCACGGCAGCCGGGTGGAAGACCGCGATCAGCCCGAGGGGCAATACTGCGCCGCCGACCACGACCGGCGCGACTGCTGAGGCCTCGTGGCCACCCGCGTCGATCGCGAGGGTCGCCCAAGCACCCAGCAGGCCGACAACTGCTGCACCAGTGACCGTCAGGGCGAGGCCGGGGGTGGCGAAGATCAAAGTGTCTCCGAGTTGGTCCTCCAGGGCGAGCGCGACGAGACCGCCGAGGACGGCACCGACGACGTGCGCAGCGATGGCCGGCAGCAGGGTCCCCCAGGAGCGACGTCCGACGACTGCCAGGGTGACGGCCGATGCCGGGTTGACCAGACCGCCGGCCGATTGTTCGTCGGTGGCATGCAACTGGGCGTACCACGCGAACAGGACGGCCACGGCTGCCACGGCCGCTACGGCCAACATGGCTTCGGCGGCACGCAGCGCCATCGCCGCGACGATCGTGATGACGGCAGACGTCAGCACAGGGATACCCAGCAGGCGAAGCATCAGGAGCCCAGCTGTTCCGTCGTACGGGCGACGATGGCCGCCAGATCGAGACCGCGGGGGAGGGTTCCGAATGTCCCGCCCCAGTCGCCGCCGAGGCGTGAGGCACAGAAGGCGTCCGCCACGGCCGGGTCGCCGTGCTGCAGAAGTACCGCGCCCTGAAGCGCAGCCGCCATGCGTCCGGCGATACGGCGCGCACGGATCTCGACATCCGACAGATCGGCGAGCTCGGTCAGCACCTCGTCGACCGTCGCGTCGAGGTGACGATTCTCGCCGCGGACCGAGCCCACCTCGGTGATCCACGCATTGAGGCTCTCCGGCTCGCGAGCGAGTGCCCGAAGGACGTCGAGGGCGTTGACGTTGCCGCTGCCCTCCCAGATCGAGTTGAGCGGCGACTCGCGGAACAGCAGCGGCATGCCGGATTCTTCGACGTAGCCGTTGCCGCCGAGGCACTCGAGCGCCTCGGCGACCATGAACGGCGTCCGCTTGCAGACCCAGAACTTCTCCAGCGCCAGACCGATGCGGCGCAACGCCTGCTCGTGGGCATCGTTGGGCGTGTCGACGGCCGATGCGAGACGCAGCGAGACCATCGTGGCCGCCTCGCTCTCGACCGCGAGATCGGCCAGCACGTTGATCATCGCGGGCTGATCGGCGAGGGTGGCGCCGAAGGCAGCACGGCGGGACGTGTGCCACGCGGCCTCCGCCAAAGCCTTGCGCATGATGCCGGCTGAACCGAGGATGCAGTCCTGCCGTGTGGCCGACACCATCTCGATGATCGTGCGGATGCCCCGGCCCTCGTCGCCGAGACGCATCGCCCAGGTGTCGTTGAACTCGAGCTCGCTCGATGCATTCGACCGGTTGCCCAGCTTGTCCTTGAGCCGCACGATCGACACGGTGTTGCGCGTGCCGTCGGGCAGGACGCGGGGCACGACGAAACAGGTGACGCCGCCGGGTGCCTGCGCGAGGACGAGGAACAGATCGTTCATGGGGGCCGAGGTGAACCACTTGTGGCCCGTCAGCAGGTACTCGCCGTGCGTCTCGGTGGGACGCGCCTGGGTCTGGTTGGTGCGCAGGTCGGAGCCGCCCTGCTTCTCGGTCATCCCCATGCCCGCGAGCAGGCCGGCCTTGCCCTCGGGGGAGCGCAGCCCGAAGTCGTAGGTGCGTGACGACAGGCCAGGCGTCCACTGCTTGGCGATCGCGTCGTCCTTCCTTAGTGCGGGGACGACCGCGTACGTCATCGTGATGGGACACATGTGCCCCTGCTCGGCCTGGCCCCACGTGAAGAAGCCGGCCGCACGCTGCAGGTGTGCGACGGGGCTCTGCGACGTCCACGGCTCGGCGGTCAGGCCAAAGCCAACCCCCTGCGTCATGAGCCAGTGCCAGGATGGATGGAACTCGACCTCGTCGATGCGGTTGCCGAACCGGTCGGTGCTGCGAAGGACCGGCTCGTTCTCGTTCGCGAGGTGCCAGTGCTCGCGGGCCTCGGCCGAGCCGGCCAGTGCGCCCATCGGTGTCAGCGCCTCGACGATCTCAGCCGAATGGGAACCACCGAATGCGGAGACCGCATCCAGGAGGGCCGCATCGGCGGTGGCGACGTTGTATCCGACGAGCGGCGACGCCTGGTTGAGCGGTGCGCGTTGCAGGGGATCCATGTCGCTACGGTAGAGCCATGGTGGCCGAACTGGTAGGGCGACCGGGATACACCGAGGCCTTCAAGCGGCTCGTCGCCCGGACCGTCAGCAGCTGCTTCCGCTACCGAGTGACCGGCTTGGCGGCGGAGGCTGCCTTCTTCGCGATCCTGTCGCTCCCGCCGCTGGTGTTCGGGCTGGCGGGGACGATCGGCTTCATCGCCGAGCGGTACGACGTGGCCCAGGTCGACGTCCTCAAGGATCGCATCATCGACCTCGCGTCGAAGGCCCTGACCGACAGCACGGTCGATAAGGTCGTCGCGCCGACGCTCGACGAGGTGCTCGGCGGCGGCCGCATCGATGTCATCTCGATTGGTTTCGTGCTGGCGTTGTGGTCGGGCTCGCGTGCGCTAAATGTCTTCCTCGACACGATTTCGATCATCTACGGGCTCGGCGGACATCGCGGCAGTCTCAAGACGCGTGCGCTCGCGTTGTCGTTGTCTGTCGTGGCGCTCGTGATCGGCATCGTCCTGGTGCCGCTGGTGCTCACAGGGCCCGAGCTGGCCGCCGACATCCTCTCCGACCGATGGTCGTTCTTGCGGATGTTCTACTGGCCAGCCGTCCTGCTCCTGTCGGTCGGGTTCGTCACGACGCTCTATCACCTGGCCGTGCCGGTGCGGAAGCGCTGGCGCGTCGGGATGCCCGGCGCGGTGTTCACGCTGATCTTCTGGATTCTTGGCAGCTACTTCGTCCGCTGGGCGCTTGGCTTCTCGACTGGGGGTATGTCTGTTTACGGTCCGCTCGCGGCTCCCATCGCGGTGCTGCTGTGGCTGTACGTCTTGTCAATCGCGGTGCTGATCGGCGCTGCGCTCAACGCGGCCGTCGAGCAGCTGCTCGAGGACGTTCGCTGGGGTCCGTCCCGCGAGCTGGACTGACCCATTCGTGTGCCCCGCCACATCTTGTCGTAGATGATATATTATCGGGTTGTTCTCGGGGTTCACGGGAGCAGTTTTCGAAACGACGGCTACGAGTCCAGCGGAGGGACGCGACATGGAGACAACAGTTGCAGGAGAGGTTGACCTCGACGAACGGTTCCAACTACGGGCGATGGAGGTTCGAGCCATCCGGCGTGAAGCCGATGATGTCGTCTCAATCCAGTTGGTGAACGCGGACGGCAGCCAGTTGCCCTCGTGGAGTCCAGGCGCGCACGTCGATCTGGTGCTGTCGTCGGGGCTGATGCGGCAGTACTCGCTGTGTGGCGATCCCGCGGACAGGTCATCCCTCACCGTCGCAGTGCTTCGTGAGGCCGACGGCCGCGGTGGATCGGTCGAGGTTCACGACACCGTGGTTGTGGGCAGCACGCTCGACGTACGGGGCCCGCGCAATCACTTCAAGCTGCGCCCCGCCGACGAGTATCTGCTGATTGCCGGCGGGATCGGCATTACTCCGATACTCACCATGGCGCGTCAGCTCGCGGCAGATGGCACGCCGTTCCGCCTCCTGTACGGCGGCAGGTCTCGTCGAACGATGGCCTTCGTCAACCAGCTCTCGGCCTTGGGAAGCGCGATCGAGGTCGTCCCGGAAGATGAGGCCGGACTGCTCGACCTGGATGCTGCGCTTCGCAACGTCAGCCCTTCGGCACACGTCTACTGCTGCGGACCTGAGGGGCTGTTGAGGGCACTTGATGCAGCCGGCGCCGCCAGAGGTCTGCCGGTCCACGTCGAGCGCTTCGCGGCTCAGGGTTCCACGGGAGCAGCAACCCCTGAGTCGGCCATTGCAGACGCGGCAGGCGACACATTCGACGTCGAGCTGCGTCGCTCAGGTGCGACGGTGCAGGTCGGACCGGATCGCACCATCCTCGACGCGGTGCGCGACGTCATCCCCGACGTAGGCGCCTCGTGTGAGGAAGGCTTCTGCGGCGCCTGCGAGACGCGGGTGCTCGAGGGCATCCCCGATCACCGCGATGAGGTGCTGGATGACGAGGAACGAGCGTCGAACACGGCCATGATGATCTGTGTCGGACGGTCCCTCAGCAAGCGACTCGTACTCGACCTCTGAGCGATCGCGCCGACCACGCAGAAACCCCCGAGATCCAATAGGACCTCGGGGGTTTTCGATGGTGGGCGATACAGGACTTGAACCTGTGACCTCTTCCGTGTCAGGGAAGCGCGCTACCAGACTGCGCCAATCGCCCATGCATATTTAGTTGTACTTGAGAGGTGGGTACGGGATTTGAACCCGTGTAAACGGATTTGCAGTCCGTTGCCTCGCCTCTCGGCCAACCCACCGCTGGATGGGTATGGAGACCCTCTCCGAGCGGACAACGAGATTCGAACTCGCGACCCTCACCTTGGCAAGGTGATGCTCTACCACTGAGCTATGTCCGCACTGGCCTGTGTTTCTGTGTTCCAAGGCCGAGACGAAACATTAGCGGATGACTTCCGGAGACCCAAAACTGGGGTCACGTAACGTGGAGGCATGAGGACCTGGCTCAACGGACGAATCCTGCAATCACCGGACGAAGCGTCGATCAGCCCGCTCGATCACGGCATGATCGTCGGCGACGGAGTGTTCGAGACGGTCAAGATCACCGCTGACGAACCGTTCGCGTTGACTCGTCATCTCGACCGATTGGTGCGCTCGGCCGAGGGTCTCGGCATCGGGACGCCCGACGTCGGTGCGATTCGCGAGGGCGTCGCCGCGACGATGGACGGCCAGGACATCCCGTTCGGACGCATCCGGATCACGGTCACGTCGGGACCCGGTCCGCTGGGGTCGCCGCGAGGCGACTCCGCGCTGACTCAGATCGTCATCTCAGAGCCCTGCCCGCGGCCCCCCGACGTCGCGACCATCGTCACGGTGCCGTGGCCCCGCAACGAGCGTGGAGCCGTCTCCGGCCTCAAGACGACGTCATACGCGGAGAATGCGCTGATGATCGAGCACGCGCACGCACGCGGCGCCTCAGAAGCCGTCATGCCCAACACCGTCGGGATGCTGTGCGAGGGCACCGGCTCCAACATCATGTACGTCGTGGGGGAGAGGCTCATCACACCGACGTTGACGGCCGGCCCCTTGGCGGGCGTGACCCGAGCCTTGGTGCTTGAGTGGTGCGCGGGCGAGCTCGATGTCGTCGAACAGGACGCACCGATCGAGATTCTCCAGACCGCTGACGAGGTCATGCTGGTCGGCACGACGCGCGACGTCCAAGCCATCTCACGCGTCGACGACCGCGAGCTTCCCGCGCCAGGACCCGTCACCAGCAGGGTCCAGGCCATCTGGGCCCGGGAGATCGCGGACGGCAACGATCCGTAGACCGCGTTCGGAGCCGCCTGGCACGATGGGCTAGAGTTTCGGACGCACCACACGGGCGATTGGCGCAGTGGTAGCGCGCTTCGTTCACACCGAAGAGGTCACTGGTTCGAACCCAGTATCGCCCACCACGCTTGCCCCTGCGATTCCAACGAATCGCGGGGGCATTGCTACTTCTAGGGGAATGCCAAGGGTGATAGCGGACTCATGACGTCAGCATTTGCGTCAGGTAACTGAAGTGCGACCCAGGACGATTGCTGCTGACGACGGTCGCAGTGATGAGCACCAGGACCTCGTTCTCCAGTGCTGAGGGATCGAACCACGGACGCACGTCAAGATCGAGACGCTGGACCAATCCGTCGTCGTCGAGAAGGCAGAGGGTCGGACCTCCTAACGCGGGAGCGGTGAACCCCTGCATCTGCTGGTCGGTCTGAGGTCGTGTCAGACCATCAATCAACGTCTTGGTCCTGTTGTCTGGATCTCCCACAGGCGCTGATACCCGAGGCACAAGCATCACGATCTCAAGCTCCACGGCCGTATTGGCAGCATCATGCGCCGCAGACAGGAAGTCGTGGCCATCCAGGGTGCTCGTGATGTATGCCGGAGCCGTGTCCCAAAGTCGGTGAGCCAACTGAGCATGGATCTGAGGGTGAAAGTGCTCGCGCATAGCCGTCTTCACGGGACTGACACCGCTTCCTGGCTGGCAGCTCGCCCCGGTACGTCAGTGTCATCCTCATTGCCCAAGTCTCCAGCAGATCGAGTGTCGATTACCGCGAGCCACGCCGACCCCGGTGGGGTCCCCCTCGTCGCGAGGGGCCAATGGTCGGGACGCATAGCGGGTGAAGGGCTACGTACCCTGAAACGCCCTAGGGGCCTGAACGCCGGTACGGTGCTGGCCATGAGGGTCGGTGAGGAAGAGCGGATCCGGTGGGCCGTACGGGAGTCGCGCCGCCGCATCCGATGGCACGACCCCGCTAAGTTTCGCGCCAGGTGGAAATCGCGGTTTCACGCCACCCCCCCCGGCGAGTACGACACACCTGCGCTCGCGGTGGCCAGGGCCATGCTGGATGGCGCTGGCGCAGACGAGGCAGTGGAGATCCTACGCCAGGAGGTCGAACGCTTGTATGGGCGGCAGCTTGCGCGCCAGCGCACCTATCGCCTTGAAGACAACCTCCAGGCACTCGCCAAGTCGCTCTTGTCCTGGGAGCTGGACCACTGACCGTTGGTCACGGTCGCCAGCGGATCGGCGATCCCAGACTGACACCAATTGGAGCATCCACTCCCGGGGACGTCACCCTGCTGAAAGCAGTTCGTCGAGAACTGAAGTCGAAGTATGACGTTGTTCTGATCCTGTGAAGGCATCTCTGTGCGGCGTCGAGACCGCTAAGGTCTGGTCGTGACCATTGTCGTCCGGTGGGCCGCGGGGATGATCGTCATGGCCCTTCTTGCATCGGCCGCCTGTCGTGAGCCAGAGCCTCGACGGAAGCTGGCTGGACGCGGCTGTCGGCGTTTTGGGTCAGGGCGTGTTGGCGGCGCATGTGTGGCTGTCAGCCGGAAGGCCGGGTAGGGCATGCGAGGAACCGCCGGTGTCGTGCGTTCATGGTCCGACGACGAGGGTTGGGGCGTTATCGACTCTTCACAGTGCCCAGGAGGCTGCTGGGCACACTTCTCGGCGCTCGCCGCTGACTCATTCTGGGAGCCTCGTGCCGGCGAGCATGTGCAGTTCGACGGGGAAGAGGGCGATCAAGATGGCTTCGGTTTCCGCGCAACGCGGGTCTGGCCTAGCGATCGAGGGCCGGTCGAACTCGCCCTCGATGAGCCGGGGCGCGGCTCCAGCAGCCATCTCACCACCGAGTTCGAGTAGGAGATAAGGACGGCGTGGGATACCCGCCTCGTTAGGGCGTAGCTGACTTCCAGATGCGGCGGAGGCGCTCCACGCGCTCGTCATCCGCTCCGACGATCTCGCCGATCCAACGTGCTGCCTCATCGACGTCGCCGGCGCCGCTCTCGGCGAGCGACTCGATGTCGACCCAATCCTTGGAGCGATCGAAAAGAGCTTTGAAGACCATCAGATCTGTGGCCTGCATGACTTTGATGTCGGCGCCCAGGAAGGCGACTGGTTCGGCTCGTGAAGTGACGAGAGCGTGATACGTCGGATGCTGGGGGAGGAACAGGTCGAGAGGCGTTTCGGGATCGTGCCAGAACAGCCTGATCTGACCGTCCCGACGGATGGTCGCGGCGGCCTCGGGTGGCACCTCTACGTCAACCGGCAGACTCGCGAGCATCGCTTCGGGCCGCGATGCGTCGGCCATGACGTTCAGATCGATATCGGCAGTGAACCGCGGTTCTTGGACGTGCACCGCAAGGGCGATCGCGCCGCCGATCGCGTGGTCGAACCCCCCGGCCCTCAACGCCTCGTGGACGGATCTGAGACGCTGGAGCAAGACGGGCGTGTTCATGCCGTGGCCTGTGCTCCATGCCAGATGGGGCCCAGGTTGATCAAGGGCTTGGGAGGCTTGCGGGGGAACAGCTCGCCGAACTCGAGCACGGCGATGAACTGCTCCGGTACTGACTTGGTCGGGCGTTTGCGGACTGTCATGTCTACCGCGCATCCGGCAGCCTCGGCCAGGCGTTGGACCTGGGCGAGGCTGGGTTGGGACTGGCCCTTGAGATAGGTGTCGAGCAGCGATCGGCTCACGCCGGACTTCCTGCTGAGGGCCACCTTCGTCATCCCCGACTGGCCCAGGATCTGCGCGACAATCTGAGTGCTGTCCATGGCACCCATGATATGTACCAAATTCAGTACGGGCAACCAGTGACCGTCGTGATCGATGCCCCTCGGGTCGAGATAGCCGTCGTGTTTGGGGTACTAAATAACCGTGCTGAGCTTCCCGCAGGATCCGATGCTCGCCCGGCATGTGTCCTCTATGCCCGAGCCCGGCGCCCTTCGCGGCGGTTGCGTCTACGAACCGAAGTTCGACGGCTATCGCGCTCTGCTGTTCGTCGGCGAGGACGGATGTCGCGTGCAGTCGAGACGCGGGCACGACATCACGGAGGCATTTCAGGACGTGGCCGATACGGCGTACGAGCAGTTGCCCGCCGGCCTGGTGCTTGACGGCGAGCTGGTCGTGTGGGTCGACGGCGGGCTCGATTTCGGCGAGCTGCAACATCGTGTGGGACGCGGGGGAAAGCAACGCCGGCGACAGGCGCCGGCGTCTTTCGTGGCATTCGATCTGCTGTGCGCAGCGGACAATGACACGCGTGGAGCCATCTTGTCCATGAGGCGCCAGCTGCTTGAGTCGGTGCTGGCAGACGCCCCGCTGTCCGTGCAGCTGTGTCCGCAGACGGCTGACGCGCAGGAAGCTCGCGAGTGGATGGCCGGGTTCGTGACGGCGGATGTGGGCATCGAGGGGCTGGTCGCGAAGGGCGACGCCTCCACGTATCGAGGGGGCAAGCGGGAATGGCTGAAGTACCGGGTGCGCGATACCGTCGAGGTCGTCGTCGGCGCCGTGGGCGGCTCGCTCGACTCACCGACGCATCTCGTGCTGGGCTCGCCGAACAGCGACGGGCGGCTGCGTTTCGCCGGAACGACCTCTGAGCTCACGACTCGGCAACGCGCTGACGTAGTCCCGCTGATCCAAGCGGCGGACGTCCTGCACTCATGGCTTCCCAACACCGACGCGACCAAGCGCCCGATCGTTCCGGTGCTGGAGACGCTCGTCGTCGAGATCTCAACCGATTCGACGATTCAAGCTGGTCGCTGGCGACATCCCACGAAGTTCGTTCGCGTCCGGCCGGACCTGTCTACCTCCGAGGTTACTGGCCCCGGAGGGTGAAGGATCCGGCCGGACGATCGGGCTCAAACGCAGTTGTTCTCCTGCTTGCCGCCCTTCGTGGCACGTGTGATCCAGGCCTCCGCATCGCGAAGTGGTGCCGGGTCCATCAGCATCGGGCGGTGGTCCAGGCCTGCGTACTTGCGGAAAGTCACAGAGGTCTTCTTCGCGCAGTAGGCCTGCTGCATCCCCTGGACGCCAGCCAAGGCAACCTGCTTGTCAGCCTCGCCGGCCTGGAGCAGGACCGGAACCTTCGGTGCCAGCTTCAGCGGATCCTGCGCTTCGAGGTAGGTCTCTAGCTCGCTCAGATCAGCGTCGGCGCGGAAGAGCTTCTCCATCGGGATCGGCTTCGGCGCATTCGCCTGGCCCAGGCAGCCCGACCGGGTGAAGTCCACCAGGGCCGAAGCGTCCTCGGACAGGATGGTCGACGGGTCGATGCTCGAGTCACCGGCAGCGGCTCCGAGCACGATCAGCGGGATGTACGGCTGGATGGCTTCGGATCCGGGAGGGGCGTTGCGTGCCCACGCCGGCGTCTGGGAAAGGCCCACACCACCTGGCGCGATGGACACTGCACCGACGAGCTTGAGCTCGGGCGCACGCTTGGGGCCGATCTGAGCTGCCGCGATCGCAGCCTGGCCGCCCTGGCTGTGGCCCATCGTGACCCAGGTCTTGCCGATGCTCTTGTCGACCTGGCGTGCGGCGCGGACGATGTCGGTCAGCGTGTTGGCCGCACTCACAGCATTCATGTATGGATGTCCGCCCGGCGTGCCGAGCCCTTCGAAATCGGTGCGAGCCACGGCGTACCCCTTGGCGACCCAGTGGTCGACGAAGGTCTTCATGACATCGAGGTAGGCATCGGGAGCGAGACCCTCGGTACCCTGCGCCGATGGAGCGCACACATCGGCGTATCCGGTCGTTCCATGTCCCCAGCTCACCACGGGCCATCCACCCTTGGGTGCCTTGCCGGGCGGCACGGCGACGCTGCCGGAGACGACGATCGGGTCACCATCGCCGTCCTCAGACTGGTAGACGATCCGCCAGTTCTGTCCTGCGCTGGATAATGAGGCATCCGAGTCGAGGGGGTCGAGAGTGAGCAGGGTTCCGGCATCCACTGAGTGGTGCTTCCTCGCGGATGATGGCGCTTCGGCGTCCTGGCCGTGCGCGGCGCCGCCGACTGTGGCGGTGACAAGTAGAGCAAGGGCTGCTGTGGCAAGTGTTATTGGTCTGGTGCGGGCGTTCATGGCCCTCCTCTGTAAGTGACGATCGTCACAGGGTCGATGACAAGGTTCTAGATGTCGTGTGGCCATCTCGGTGATTGGGACTAGGCCTGCGACAGTGGACTTCATGACTCAGGAGACGAGCACTCGTCAGGTGTATGTACCCGGTGAGAAAGGTGTGAACGCTTACCGCCTGCTCACTGCCCTGGTGGTACCCCGTCCCATCGCGTGGGTGTCGACGCTGTCGGCCGACGGGGTCGGCAATCTGGCGCCACACTCGTTCTTCACGGTGGCGAGTGGTCGCCCACCGATAGTGCAGTTCACCTCGATGGGCGCGAAGGACTCACTGCGCAACGTGCTGGCCACCGAGGAATTTGTGGTCAACCTCGCGTCGCTGCCGATGCTGGAGCTGATCAACGCGTCGAGTGCCCCGTTCGAGCCGGAGGTCGATGAGGCCGATGCTCTCGGCATCGCGATGGAATCGAGCGAACGCGTCAGACCCGCGCGGGTGGCTGGCTCGCCGGCCTCTATCGAGTGCAGGCTGCACTCGGTCGTCGAGCTGGGGGAGTCGACCCTGGTACTGGGCGATGTCGTGGCCGTCACGGTGCGCGACGAGATGCTTGAGAATGGGCACCCCGCGATGAAGCGCTTGGCACCGCTGTCGCGCCTGGGCCGCGACGAATGGGGACTGCCGCCGGACGTCATCGCCATCGACAGACCTCACCGACGCCCGTGAGCGGTGGCTCAATGGCTCCGGAGGTTGCCTTCCAGACGCAAAAGGACGACCGGCCGAGCCCGTAGGGGTCCGGCCGGCCGACGGCTAGTTCAGTGATCCTGACAGATCAGCGCGGCGGGATCTCGTCGCGCGGAACCTCGCGACGCACGGTCCGATCGCGCTGGCTGTTGACGATGAGACTCAGGACGATCCCGAGGGCACCGGCGGCCATGCAGATGTAGCCGACAGTTACGAGGTCGACATCATTCAAACGATCCTGGACTGCGAAGGCGAGGATCGCGCCGAGGGCGATAAGTGCAATAGATCCACCGAAGTACATGGTGTGTCCTTTCGAGGAAGGCCGAAGTTCGGCGGCGAGTGGGTACCCCGTTGCCGCGGAGGTAAACGCGTGTGGACCCTACGCGTTAGCGAGGGCTAGATCAGGCCGAGTGCCAGCATCGCGTCGGCGACGTGCGTGAAGCCTGCGATGTTCGCGCCGGCCACGTAATCACCCGGTACGTCGTACTCGTCGGCAGTCGCGAGGCAGCGATCGTGGATGCCGCGCATGATCGCGTCGAGCCTGCGTTCGGTGTGCTCGAACGTCCACGAGTCGCGTGAGGCGTTCTGCTGCATCTCCAGGGCGCTCGTGGCAACGCCACCCGCATTGGCGGCCTTGCCGGGTGCGAATCGCACGCCGGCATCGGAGAACGTCCGGATCGCGGCAGCCGTGGTCGGCATGTTCGCGCCTTCGGCGACGATGCGGCAGCCGTTGCGGACCAACGTGATCGCGTGGCTCTCGTCGAGCTCGTTCTGCGTGGCGCAGGGGAGTGCGATATCGGTCGGCACGTCCCAGATCGATCCGCCGGCGCCCAGCTGCGCACTGCCGCCGCGACGCTGCACGTAGTCGCTGATGCGACCGCGCTCGACCTCCTTGACGTCCTTGAGGGTCTGGACGTCGATGCCGTCCTCCTCGACGACGTATCCGCTTGAGTCGGAGAACGCCACGACGGTGCCGCCGAGCTGAGCGATCTTCTCCATTGCGTAGATCGCGACATTGCCAGAGCCTGAGACGACGACGCGCTTGCCGTCGAAGTCCTGCGCCTCATGCTTCAGCATCTCCTCAACGAAGAAGACCGTGCCGTAGCCCGTGGCCTCCTTGCGGACCTGCGAGCCGCCCCACGTGATGCCCTTACCGGTCATCATGCCGGACTCGTAGCGGTTCGTGATGCGCTTGTACTGGCCGAACAAGTAGCCGATCTCGCGGCCACCGACGCCGATGTCGCCGGCCGGTACGTCGGTGTACTCACCGATGTGTCGGTACAACTCCGTCATGAACGACTGGCAGAAGCGCATGACCTCGCCATCGCTGCGGCCCTTCGGATCGAAGTCGCTGCCGCCCTTGCCGCCGCCGATGGGCAGGCCAGTGAGCGAGTTCTTGAAGATCTGCTCGAAACC
>JBBSSC010000017.1:0-13895 GCA_038242465.1 Propionibacteriales bacterium
CGGGCGAAGCCCGGCAGCCGTGACGAAGGAGCGGCTGAAGCGGCGAGGGACGAGCCGCGCACCTCACTTCTCGGAGCCGGCGCCGGTCATCGACCGCACGTCCAGCTCGACGTAGCGGGCCTCGGCATCGGGATCCCGTGCCGTGACGGTGCCCAGCCAGCCGAAGAAGAAGCCCAGTGGGATCGAGATGATGCCGGGATTGGCCAGCGGGAACCAGCTGAAGTCGGTCCCCGTGATCATCGCGGTCTCCGAGCCCGAGACGACCGGCGAGAAGATCACCAGGCCCACACATGAGATCAGGCCTCCGTAGATGCTCCACACCGCGCCGCGGGTGTTGAAACGGCGCCAGAACAGGTTGAACAGCAGGGCCGGGAGATTGGCCGACGCCGCGACCGCGAAGGCCAACGCCACCAAGAAGGCGATGTTGAGCTTCTGGGCCGGGATCGACAGGGCGATGGCCACGCCGCCGATCACGAACGCTGCCATCCGCGCGACCTTGACCTCCTGCTTCTCGGAGACCTTGCCCTTCTTCCACACATTGGCGTAGAGATCGTGCGCGACCGAGGATGCGGACGTCAGCGTCAACCCCGCGACCACCGCGAGAATCGTCGCGAAGGCGACTGCGGAGATGAAAGCCAGCAGCAGCGCGCCGCCGGTGGAACCGGACCCGCCGCCCACTGCTTCCGCGAGGAGGGGAGATGCCAGATTGCCGCCTGAGTCGACGATGTCCTGCTTCTTGTCCCCAGTGACCAGTGCTGCGGCACCGAAGCCCAGAACGAGCGTCATGAGGTAGAACGAGCCGATCAGGCCGATCGCCCAGAGCACGGACTTGCGGGCCTGCCGGGCGGTCGGGACCGTGTAGAAGCGGATCAGGATGTGCGGCAGACCGGCCGTGCCCAGCACGAGCGCCAGGCCTAGCGAGATGAAGTCGATCTTGGCTTCCGTCGAGACGCCGTACTTGAGTCCGGGCTCGAGGAACGCCTTGCCGGCTCCACTCTCTTCGGCGGCTGTCCCCAGCAGGTCGCTGACGTTGAAGTTGAACTTCGCGAGCACCAGCACCGTGATCAGGATCGTGCCGGCCATCAGCAGGACTGCCTTGACGATCTGCACCCATGTCGTGCCCTTCATCCCGCCCACCGTGACGTAGAAGATCATCAGGATGCCGACGCCCACGATCGTCAGGTTCTTCGAGGTCTGGCTATCGGCTCCCAGCAGGAGGGCGACCAGTGCGCCGGCGCCGACCATCTGCGCAAGAAGGTAGAAGATCGAGACGACGACGGTCGACGTCGCGGCGGCCGTGCGGACGGGACGCTGACGCATCCTGAATGCGAGCTGATCGGCCATCGTGAATCGCCCGGAGTTGCGAAGCAGTTCGGCGACCAAAAGCAGGGCGACGAGCCACGCGACCAAGAAGCCGATCGAGTAGAGGAATCCGTCGTATCCCGACAGCGCGATCGCGCCGGAGATGCCCAGGAACGATGCGGCCGACATGTAGTCACCGGCGACCGCGAAGCCGTTCTGGGCCCCGGTGAAACTGCGTCCGCCCGCGTAGTAGTCGGCGGCAGTCTTGTTGTTGCGGCTGGCCCAGAACGTGATGCCGACCGTGATCAGCACGATCAGGACGAATAATGAGCCGGTGAGGGCCTGGTTGCTGCCCTCGCTCGCGGCGAGCAGGGTCGCTGAGGCGCTCATCGCTCGATCTCCTGCTCGTACTCCTCACGCAGCCGATCCGCGATGGGGTCCATGTTGGTCGCCGCGAAGCGGGCGTACCAGATCGCGATGCCGAACGTCGTCACAAACTGCAGCAGGCCGAAGACCAGCGCGACGTTGATGTTGCCGAACAGCACGTGGCCCATGAAGCCACTCGCGTAGTTGGAGAGCAGGACGTACAGGAGGTACCACGCCATAAAGGCGATGGTCAGTGGTACGACGAAGCCGAAGTAGGAACGCTTCAGCTGGGCGAAGTCGTCGGTTGCGTGGATGCGTTGATAGGCCGCGTGGGCCTCGTCAGAGATCGTCTCGCGCATGATGCCACCTCTTCTGGGACAAGGCGGCGCGGCATGCGCCTCCTGTCCTCCACGCTAGGGACGTTCGAGCATGTGAGCCAGATCACGAGAGCATTCGTGCGCCGGGGGAGGTGAGCGATGCGATGTGCGGTCGGAGCCGTGCGACGGACGGTCGGTCACGTGCGGTGGACGGTCGCGCCATGCCGAGTCGGCGGGTTCAGGGGTAGCGGTCGACGTCGATGTGCTCGGGGGTGTGGAGGCGCACCATGGTGCGCGAGACGGTCGCGGGCACTGCCGATCGCGTGAGGAGCGATACCCCGATCATGAGTCCGAAGCCGACCGGGACGGACCACGCAGCGGGCTGGCTCATCAGGACGCCGAGCCATCCGTCGGGGCTCCAGGCGATCGTCATGATGGGAGCGACGCCCGCGCACAGGCCCCCGCCGACGAGGCCTGCGATGGCACCCGGCGCCGTGAGCCCCCGCCACCAGATGCCGAGCATCAGCAGCGGGCAGAACGTCGACGCAGCGAGTGCGAAGGCGAAGGTCACCGAGCTCGCGACCGAGATCCGATCGGAGGACAGCGCGAGCGCGAGCGGGGCCAGGACGCCGCCCGCGGCCGCGAGCCGTAGCGCCGAGATGGTCGAGAAACCGCCACGCGCGAGCCCTTGGCCCACGACACCCGCGATCGACATCGTGAGTCCCGACGAGGTCGACAGGAAGGCTGCGAACGCGCCCGCGGTCAGGAGCGCGGCGAGCACCTCGCCGAGGCCGCCGCCGACGATTCGCGAGGGCAGCTCGAGCACGACGGTGTCGGTCCGGCCCGATGCGATCAGATCGCTCGCGTAGATGCGTCCGAGGACGCCGTAGATCGTCGGCAGAAGGTAGAACGTGCCGAGCAGTGCAAGGACGATCAAGGTCGTTCGCCGGGCCGCGCGTCCATCGGGATTGGTGTAGAACCGGACGACGACGTGGGGCAGACCCATGGTGCCGAGGAATGTCGCGACCATGACCGAATAGGTCAGGTAGAGCCCCGGCCCGTCGGTCACCCCGAACGGGGTGAACCATTCCTCGGGCGCCACGGGGGATGGCTTGCCATCGCGCATCCATGCGCTGGCCAGGAAGAACACCGGGATGAGCAGCGCCGTGAGCTTAAGCCAGTACTGGAAGGCCTGCACGAAGGTGATGCTGCGCATGCCGCCCGAGACGACGTTGACGACGACGATGACCGCGACCAGGACTGTGCCAACCCACGTGGGGGCTCCCGTCACGGTCCGCAGTGTCAGCCCCGCGCCCTGGAACTGGGGCATCAGGTACAGCCAGCTGACGGCTACAACGAGGACGCTCGCAACCTGCCGAACCCGGACCGACTGCAGCCGGACCTGGGCGAAGTCGGGGATCGTGTACGCGCCCGAGCGGCGCAGCGGCGCGGCCACGAACACCAGCAGCATCAGGTACCCCGTGGTCCAGCCGATGGGGTACCAGAGCATGTCGGCGCCGTGGGCCAGCACGAGACCTGCGACGCCGAGGAAGGATGCGGCCGACAAATACTCACCGCCGATCGCAGAGCTGTTCCACACCGGGCTGACGGATCGCGAGGCGACGTAGAAGTCGCTCGTGGTGCGGCTGACCCGGAGGCCGAATGCGCCGATGCCGAGCGTGGCCAGGGAGACGAGGGTGACCGCGACGATGCCGTACGTGGAGTTCATGGTCCGTCGGGCTCGACGAGGGCCGTGAAGTCCCGCTCGGCCCGTTCGGCCTGCCGGATGTAGACCCATCCCAGCAGGAACAGGCCTGGATACACCGCGACGCCGAGGATCAACCACGGTGCCGGGACTCCCAGGACGCGGAAATCAGTGACGGCGTCGAAGACCAGGAAGACCAGGGGCAGCGCTCCGATCGACAACACCAGCGTCAGGGCCACGGTCAGGGCGGCCCTCAGCTGGGAGCGAATCAGTGATCGCATGTAGATCTCGCCGATCGCGGTCGACTCGTCGATCTCCTGTCGGACGCTGCGCCGCACGTGGGCGGGGGCGGAAGTCAGCGGGTTCGTGACGCGAATCCTGCCCGAGTAGGCCCGGGGCTCCTGGGGATTATTCTCGTCAGGCGTGCTCACAGGGCCCGTTCGTGGATCAGCTCGCGAAGGGTCCGGGTGTGCCGGCGGGCCACCTGCAGCTCGAGCATCGCATCGCCGGACGGGACGACGACGCTGCAGCGTCCGGCCTGCATCCGCACCTCCCGGACGTGCGCGAGATTGACCAGGAGGCTGCGATGGATGCGCACGAAACCCACTTCGGTCCACTCCTCGGCCAGGACCCCGAGAGGTATGCGGATCAGGTGGCTGGTGCCGTCCGCGATGTGCAGGCGGACGTAGTCGCCTTGGGCCTCGGCATGTGCGACTGAGGTGCGCGACACGAAGCGCGTGACGCCGCCGAGCTCGACGGCGATCTGCTCGTCGCCCGAGGAGTGGACGCCCTGGTCGCCGGCGGACGCCCGGCGGACGCTCTCGCGCAGGCGTTCTTCGCGGATCGGCTTGAGCAGATAGTCGACCGCATTCATCTCGAAGGCCTCGACCGCATAGGCATCGTGCGCAGTAACGAAGACGATGCTGGGCGCATCGCGGAACCGTCCCAGCACCCGTGCGATGTCGAGTCCGCTCAGCCCGGGCATCGCCACGTCGAGGAACACCAGGTCGATGCCGCCGTGCTCGAGGATTCTCAGGGCATCGGCACCGTCGTGCGTCGCGCGTACCGACGCGATGCGGTCGTCGCGTTCGAGCAACCACACGAGCTCGTCGAGGACAGGTTGCTCGTCGTCGACGACCAGGGCGTGGAGAGCTGCGGTCATGGGCCGATCCTTGCCGAGGGTGACCTGCGCCACAAGTCCGTCAGGAAGCGGGATCGACGGAGGGGGAGAACTTTGGCACCCGCAGCGTCACCTTGGTGCCGTAGCCAGGAGCGGTCTCGACGACGATTCCGTACGCATTGCCGTAGACCGTCCGCATCCGTTCATCGACGTTGGCCAGGCCGACCGATGCGCTGGGATTCTTTCCGGAGAGGGCCGCCCGGACGATCTCGGGGTCGACGCCCGCGCCATCGTCCTCGATCGTGATGACGCACTCGTGCCCCGCGTCGCGCGCGGTCAGGGTGATGGTTCCGTCGCCGGCTCGGCTCTCCAACCCATGGCGCACGGCGTTCTCGACGAGCGGCTGAACCGACAAGAACGGGAGAGTCACATTGAGCACCTCTGGCGCCACCAACGTTACGACTCGCAGGCGGTCGCCGAAGCGGGCCTTCTCAAGCACGAGATAGCGCTCGATCGAGCGCAGTTCCTCGGTCAACGTCGTGAACTCTCCGTGCTGACGGAACGAGTACCGCGTGAAGTCGGCGAACTCGAGCAGTAGCTCGCGCGCGCGTTCGGGATCCGTGCGGACGAACGAGGCGATTGCGCCGAGCGAGTTGTAGATGAAGTGCGGCGAGATCTGTGCGCGCAGAGCCCTCAGCTCGGCCTCCATCAGCGCGGTGCGCGAGGTCGCGAGCTCGGCGAGCTCGAGCTGGCTGGACATCCAGCGGGCGACCTCGGTCGTCGCTCGGGCCAGACCGGCGGATGACTCATCGGCCATGACCACGACGCTGCCGACGACATGGCTCTCGATCGCCAGTGGCGCCACGATCATGCCGCCCGATGCCTGGGTCGTGCCGCTGCCGATGGCCGCGCTCATCAGCTCAGCGACCTCGAGGGGGCTGCCAGGGCCATCCCATGCCAGGGGGCCACTTGTGTCGGTGATCGCGACGGTGCGGGCGCCGAGCAGTGTGCGGACGTGCGGGAGAGCGCTCGCGGCGCTCTCGGCGTCGAGCCCACGCCGCAGGGCCGGCGCTGCGAGGGATGTGGTGTGGAGCGTCTCGTACGTCGCCCGGTCCTCGGCGGTCCCGAGGCTGGGTCGCCGCGATAGTAGCCACCATCGCGCGAACGCCGCGCCGGCCACGAGCGTCGCGGCGGCGACGATCGCGGTCAGCAGATTGTCCATCCTTGGACCGTACCGCTCTGCCGCTGCCTGACGGGGTCAATCAGTCGTCGGCGATGCCTCGGGCGTGGAGGGCGGCACCGGTGTCGTAGGCCTGGGCGACTGTGCGGATGGCCATCGGAACGAGCAGTGCGCGCGGATTGCGCTCCAGCCCGCGCGCCTTGGCCGCGGCTCGGGTCTCGTGCGCGATCTCCAGGATGCCCGGAATGGCGCGCACGACGAGCGAGAACGCGAGCGCGACCTTCTCGGGGTTCACGCCGAACCGGCGGAACGGGCCCAGCCCGCGGGTTATCGCGTCGAGCATCGAGTCGATCGCAGTGGTGGCGGTGAACACGAGCGCCGCGATGATCGAGGCCAGCAGACCCGCGACGACATCGATAGCCGTCTCCCAGCCGCGCTGCCAGACCTGGAAGGCCGTGACGATCACGACGGCGAACAGCAGCGGGCGCAGTGCCCTGAGCGTGCTGCGCCACGGCATTCGCACCCACACGACCAGTGCGATCGACACACCGAGGAAGCCCACCGCGGCCCAGACGCCCGGCACGACGACGGTCGCGACGCCGAATACGGCGAGCAATCCGAGCTTCGGTCCGGCGGGGATGCGGTGGATCAGGGTTGTGCCGCGTCGGTAGCCGCCGACGAGCAGAGAGCTCATGCCGCCACCCCCATGGAGAAGGGAGAGTGCGGGAGTGCCGGCAGGAGGCCAGCCCGGTGATTCGCTCGCTGGCGCTCGCTCATGCGCCGACGAGCTTGCGGTAGAACGTCACTGCGTCGGTTGGATCGCCGTCGAAGGCGATCCGCGCATCGTCGATCACGATCGCGCGATCGCAACGCTGGGCCAGTTCGAGGTCGTGGGTCACGAGCACGAGCTGCTGCTCGAGCCCGAACAGCCGATCGGCCACGAGCTGGGTGTTGCGCAGATCAAGCAGCGTCGTCGGCTCATCGGCCACCACGAAGCGTGGATCGGTCGCAAGCACGCCCGCCAGAGCCAGCATCTGCTTCTGCCCGCCCGATAGCGCATGCACCGTGGTGTCTGCCTTGTCGCCCAGTCCGAACTCTTCGAGAATCTGCTGCGCGCGTGCCAGCCGCGCCTTCTTGTTCTTGATCGAGCGACGCAGCGACAGCGCGACGTCCTCGATGCAGGTCGGCATGACGAGCTGGGCGTCGGGGTTGGTGAACACGAAGCCGACCTGGCGACGGACACCAGCGCCATCGTCCTGCGTGTCGAGACCATTGACGCGCACCGTGCCGCCGGTCGGCTCGATCAGGCCGTTGAGCAGGCGCGCGAAGGTCGACTTGCCAGAGCCATTGCTGCCGATTAGCGCGATGCGGCGCTCCGACAATGTGGTCGTGGTGGGGTGCAGCAGCACGAGGTCACCGTTCGGAGTGGATACCGAGACGGTGACCTCATCGAGCTGGATAGTGCGCGTCACCCTCAGAGTTTGGCAGTCAGCTGCGGGAACGCGCGATGCACGGCGGCAGCGACCACGGCGGCGACGATCCCCTTGATGATGTCGAAGACGAAGAATGGTGTCGCGAACGCCCAGGCCGCGCGGTAGCTGACGTCGAACTTGATTGCCATCCCGGCGGTGCCAAGCGTGCCGACCACGGCGATCGCGACGATCGCGGCCACAATCGAGATGACCACGGCGAATGCCGCGATATTCATGCGGGCGACCCGGGTCGCGGCCAGGCCGACCAGGAAGGCAGCGATCGGGAAGGCGACGAGATAGCCGGCCGAGGCTCCGGTCCAGACGGCCGGGCCTCCGGTGCCACCCGCGAAGACTGGCACCCCGGCCGTGCCGATCGCGAGATACAGCAGGACGGCGACCGCGCCGCGCTTGGCGCCGAGGATTGCTCCGGTCAGGAAGATGCCGAACATCTGCAGCGTGAACTCGACGCCACCCGCGTTGGTGCCGAGGGGCGGCAGGATTGCGCAGACTGAGATGAACGCGGCAAATGTTGCCACGAGGGCCAGATCGGTGCTGCTCAGGCTGGCTTTACGCTTCAGCGTGGCTTGGGTCATGGCGATGTGCTCCTGCGGAAGGTGAGTGGATGTCCCAACCTGAACAGTGCTCAGGTGAACGGCGTTCAGGTTAACCTATAGACTGTTGCAGCTGTCAATGTGACGTCGTCGACCGGAGGTTCTCATGCGCTATCGCCGCGCCGATATCGTCGAGCGGGCGGTCGGCATCCTCGATTCTTACGGGCTTGCGGACCTGTCGATGCGCCGCATCGCGTCAGAGCTGGGCCTCCAGCCCTCGGCGCTCTACCACCACTTCGCGAACAAGCAGGAGCTGCTGGCCGCGGTCGCCGATGAGCTGCTCGAACGGGGCGAACGCGATGCGGTCGACACTGCCTGGGATCAGCAGGTCATCGCGCTGAGCCACGAACTGCGCGACGCGATGCTGGCCTATCGCGATGGTGCCGAGCTCATCGCGACGACGCATGCCTTCGGTCTCGGCACGCGTCATCCTGCCGACCGGATCACGGCCGCGATCGTCGCTGACGGTCACGACGACGACTTCGCCCACGTCGCGGCGATGACTCTTCTGCACTTCGTGTTCGGCTACGTCTCGGACGAGCAAATCCACCTCCAGGCGGACAGCGCCGGAGCGATCGACGGCGATCCAATGGGTCGCGCGGGAGAAGCATCCTTCGACCTGGGCCTCAGCCTGATCCTGGCCGGAATCCGTCACCACACATTGGCATCTTTAGCCTGAATCAGTCTGAGGAGCCAGTGTCAGCTGTAGATCTTTTCGAGCCACCCCGTCGACAACTTGCCATAGCCGGTGATGTCCGCCCCGGAGCCATCCGTAGCGTTCTTGTCGAAGTACAGGTAGGCGTCACCGTTGATGTGCACGCCGATGAGGATCCGACCTGACTTTTTGCCCGTCGTGGTGCTGTAGCAGTTACCCGTCTTCAGCGCTTTGAAGTTGCCCCAGGTGGCGGCCTTCAAAGTCTTGCGGCTCCACTCGCTCGGCTTGTCGAGCGGCACCGTGTATTCGATCAGCTGACCGCCAGTGCTGGTGGCGACGAAGATGTCAGCTTTGCGCGATGTGCCCGGCACATAACCGGAACGGTCATAGGCGATGGTGTTGAGCGCCCAGCCGCTCGAACCGATCGTCGCCCGCGTGTGCGGAGCTGGAGCAGTGTCGCTGGTCTGGTAACGATAGAACCCGTTGCTGTCGCTGAGTCCGTAGAGCAGACCATTTCCATTGGGCAGAGCGCTCCCCCACGTAAGCGAACGGATGGATCCCCAGGTCTTGTTGACCGAGGTCTTGGTGATGACGACATCGTTGTAGCTGGTCTTGGCGTTGACCCCCACGCCATAGAGATTGCCGTCGGACCGGTTGGCCAGATAGCCCTCTCCGATGAAGTCCATTCCGCCGGTGCCGGTGCCGACCATGCCACGCGGTACGAATCCGAGTCGGCCCGGATTGTAGGTGTGGGCAGAGAGCGAGCCATTCGTATACTGCCGCTTGACGATGGCGCCAGCGCTATTCACGCCCAGAAAGTTAAGGAAGCAGTCGCCGGGAGGAGCTGTCGCAGCAGCAGCCGGCGACGAGGTGCTGACGGCAAGGCCCGCGCCGGCGATGACAACCGCAGCAGAGGCTGTCAAGGACATAGTTGTCTTGGCCCGCCTGGCCAGGTTAATCGTGGAGTGGAACGTCATGGTTGCCCCCGAGGCTGTTTGTGTGGATGTTTCGTAACATCCTTTCATCTGCCGCCTGCCTCCCACGATGCGAGACCACGCTAGCTCACCAGGAGGCGTGAAGCGGCCTTCCCTCGTCATAGCCCGCCGAGCTCTGCAGGCCCACGACGGCCCGCTCGTGGAACTCCTCGATCGACCGCGCGCCGGCGTAGGTCGCACTAGAGCGGACGCCCGCGATGATCGAGTCGACGAGGTCCTCGACGCCGGGGCGATCGGGATCCAGGAACATCCGCGACGAGGAGATGCCCTCCTCGAATAACGCCATGCGCGCCCGCTCGAATCCTGCGGCGTCGCGGGTGCGGTTGGAGACCGCGCGGGCCGAGGCCATGCCGAATGATTCCTTGTAGGGGCGTCCGTCAGGGCCGACCTTGAGATCGCCGGGGCTCTCGAGCGTGCCGGCGAACCACGAGCCGATCATGACGCTCGCGGCACCTGCGGCCAGTGCCAGTGCCACGTCGCGCGGGTACCGGACGCCTCCATCGGCCCACACGCGCGCGCCGAGGTCGGCCGCCGCTTCGGCGCACTCGAGCACCGCTGAGAACTGCGGGCGTCCGACGCCGGTCATCATGCGGGTCGTGCACATCGCGCCGGGCCCGACGCCGACCTTGACGATGTCGGCGCCCGCTGCGACGAGATCGCGCACGCCATCTGCCGACACGACGTTGCCGGCCGCGATGGGGATCCGCCGGCCCGAGGTCTCGGCATGGGCGTCGCGGGCTGCGACGACGAGGGGCAGCGCTTCGAGCATCTTGCCCTGATGGCCGTGCGCGGTGTCGACGACCAGCACGTCGATGCCCATCGCGAGCAGGGCCTCGGCCTTGCGCGAGACGTCGCCGTTGATGCCGACCGCCGCACCGATCACGAGCCGGCCCTCGGGGTCGACCGCGGGCTGATAGATCGTCGAGCGCAGCGCGGCCTTGCGAGTCAGCGCACCCACGAGGCGTCCGTCGGCAACGACGGGAGCGAAGTCGACGTGGCTGGCCGACATCTCGTTGAAGCACGTACGGGGGTCGGTATCGGCCTCGAATGTCAGGGAGTCGTTCGTCATGACCTCCTTGACCTGCGCGAACCGGTCGATCTCGGCACCGTCCTGCTCCGTGACGGTGCCGAGAACTCGGCCGTCCTCGACGACGATGACTGCGCCGTGCGCACGTTTCGGGATGAGGCTCATGGCCTCGCCGATCGTCGTGGTCGGCCCCACAGTCACGGGAGTGTCGTACACCGTGTGCGCCGCCTTGACCCGGTCGACCGTCGCGGCGACGATGTCGAGCGGGATGTCCTGCGGGATGATCGCGATCCCGCCGCGTCGCGCGATCGTCTCAGCCATCCGCTTGCCGGAGATCGCAGTCATGTTCGAGACCACGAGCGGGAGCGTCGTCCCGGTGCCGTCGGCGGTCGAGAGGTCGACGTCGAATCGGCTCGTCACGTCCGAACGGGCCGGCACCATGAAGACATCGTTGTAGGTCAGGTCGTACGAGGGCGCCAGGCCGTTGAGAAACTTCACGGGCAAACTCTACGTGCGCGGCGGGGGAGCTGCCGGCGCGCGAGCTCAGCGGAAGTCGAGCAGCATCGTGTCGGGCGGCTCGACATCTTCGGTCATGCTGGCCTTGTCGACCCGTGCGCGGATGCACAAGGTCTCGTGGCGCAGCCGCAGGAATCCGGTCTGACCGCCGTACGCCATGAACAGATCGCGGACCTGTGAGAGGGCAGACTCGCCGACCGTGGGATGGCGGGTCTCTTCAGCGAACCGCAGCAGGCCGGGAAGATCGAGCTTCTCCCAAGTGCCGAGCTCATGGGTCTCGGGCTCGCGGAACAGGCCGGAAGCGGTGAACGTGTCGACGCCCGTGATGCCGGCATCGCGGGCTCCGGTGATCTCGCGCAGCTTGCGCATCCATGGGATCGAGTCGTCGTGGCGTCGCGAGATGGTCGACAGGAGCCCGTCGGCGCGCAAGACGCGGGCGTACTCGGCCAGCGCCGTCTGGGCCTCGCGCAGCTCGGGGACGATGACGACGTCGAATGCGTCATTGATGAACGGCAGGCGCTCGCCGCGGCTGCGCACGTACTGGATCTCGGGGTGGCGGGCGGACGTGACGTCATCGCCCACGACGACGACCTCATGGCCCTGCTCTGCCAGCTGATAGGCCATCGCCGAGTCGCCGAGATGGAGCACACAGGACAGGCGGTCCCCGACCAGCCACTTGGCCGTGCGGTCTTGCGAGGACTCGTTCATTGTCTGAAGGCTACCCGGGTGGCGCGGACGCTGACAGGTACGCTTCGGGCGTGTCCGATCCGTTCATCTCGGCTGCCCAGCTCGAGGGCATCCCATCGACCTACGCCGGCACCCGTGATGGTATCGATTCGATGCTGCGAGACCGGGGCCTGCGCAAGAGCACGCCCGAGGACACCGCACGTTCGCTGCTCCTCGGGGCAGCCGCCACGGCAGCGCTTGAGGGCAGCGTCTTCGAAGTCGACGAGCTTGCGGCAGGCGGCGGCGACGAGCTGGCTCGCGGGGCCGTTCGGCTGTCGACCGAGCTGCTGGGGCTGCTGCCGGTCTGGAACCGTTCACCCGTTCAGGCCTTGGCCCGCATCCACGCGCTGGCCGCAGCCGGCACGGTCGACGATTCCGAGCTGGGTCGCCCGGCCAATCCCGATGGCGTCAAGCGGCTGACGGAGCTGGCTTGGATGCTCGGCCAGCCGACGAGCGCGCCGGGGTTAGTCGTGGCTGCGCTTGTCAACGCCGAGATCACTTCAGCCGGAGCGTTCGCGACCCACAACGCCGTGATCGGCCGGGCCGCCGAGCGGCTTGTGCTGGTCGCGAAGGGCGTCGATCCCGCCTCAGTCCTGGTGACCGAGGCTGGCCATGCGGCCGAGCCCGACGGTTACCGGTCGGCGCTTGCGGCCTATGCGGGCGGCCAGCCGACCGGCGTTCACCAGTGGCTGATGTACGCCTCGCAGGCCTTCACCCGGGCTGCCGAGGCCTCGCCGCTCGCGCGCTGACTCCACGCGGACCGGCCCTCACACCAAAAACCACACACCAAAAAGGTGACGGCACCGGTCAGGGAGGACCGGTGCCGTCGTGGCCAGCAGGCTCGGTTACCAGGCGTGCTGGATCTGAGTTGTCGTGTCTCCCGTAAATCCCTGAGCAGGAGGAGTCCGTCGAGCAACTGTCCCATTGAGACGGGTGATCGCCGCGTGGGTACCGAATGCTGTGCCGTCTGTGGAGTTGTTAACTGACTCCATTTCTACGCCGGTTAGGAGCCCGAAAAAAGGGTTACTCGTGCGTAACCTTGTGCGCACAGGTTCACAAGCCTGATAAGGCTCAGGCAGACAGGCCGTGCCGACGGCGCGTCACGAAGGCCATGACAACCGCTCCGGCGGCGCTAGCTGCGACGGCGAGCGCAGCCGCCTTACCGACCTTGGTGTCGAGCCCCAGGCGGCGGCGCAGCGCCACGGGCCGGGCGAAGGTAAGGATGGGCCAGTCATTCTCTTCGGCCAACCGGCGCAGCACCTTGTCGGGGTTTACGGCGAAGGGGTGGCCTACGGCCTCGAGCATCGGGGCGTCGGTCTCGGAGTCGGAATATGCGTAGGACTCACTGAGGTCGTAGCCGCGTTCTTCGGCCAGCGCGCGCATCGCGACGGCCTTGTTGGGGCCGTACGCGTAGAAGTCGACATCGCCGGTATACCGACCTTCTTCGGCGACCAGGGTCGTCGCGATGACGTGATCGACCCCGAGCATCGCGCCGATCGGCTCGACGACCTCGACACCTGACGCAGAAACGATGATGACGTCGCGCCCCGCTGCCTGATGCTGCTCGATCAGTGCGACGGCTTCTTCGTAGACGAGCGGATCGATGATCGAGTGGAGGGTCTCGGCGACGGATTGGCGGACCACGTCGACATCCCAGCCCGTGACCATGTGCGTCAGGTATGCGCGCATCTTCTCGAGCTGGTCGTGATCGGCGCCACTGATCGAGAACACGAAGTTGGCATATGCGCTGCGCAGGACAGCGCGCCGGTTGAGCAGGCCGCCGTCGTAGAAGGGCTTGCCGAAGGCAAGCGTGCTCGATTTCGCGATGATGGTCTTGTCGAGGTCGAAGAAGGCAGCTGTCCGCACAGGGCTCACACCTTCAGGATAGGTGCGTCCACAGACC
>JBBSSC010000018.1:0-13719 GCA_038242465.1 Propionibacteriales bacterium
ATACGTCAGTCATGCTGTGTCCATTCTTTGGCGATGCGCGCCATCAGGCCGACCGCCGCATCGAGCTTCCATTCATTGCCTGCCAGAGGGTGTGCGTGCTTGCTGAACTCGCGGTCTAAGCCGCGGGTCAGCTGTTCGCTCGTGGGGCAGATGCCGTCGATATCGGATTCGAGCTCCTCGGGCGTCCACGGAGTCGGTGCGATCGCGCCGAACACGAAGCGCGGACGGCGCCAGATGCCGTCGTCTGTGATGTCGACCGAGGCGGCCAGCGACACCAGCGCGAAGTCGCCGCCGGACATCTGCACCTTCTCGACCGCGAGCCGCCGGGTCATGGCCGCGGCGGACACCACGATCGCCTCGATGAGCTCGTCGTGATCCAGATGCAGCTCGCCGGGCCCCGAGTACAGCGCGGAGACCGGCAGCGCGCGGTTGCCGCGCGGACCCGCGACGACGACCTCGGCATCCATCGCCGTGAGCACTGTGGCCAGATCTGATGGCGTCACTGCCTGGCAGCGGTGTCCATCGATCGCGGCGTGGTGGAATCGATGATCGCCCGTCACGGCGAAGCAGGGGCTGGTCACCCCTGCCCGCTTGTAGCAGTCGAAGCCGCTGCGGAAGAACCAGCACCGCTTGGCTTGGCCGAGATTGCCGCCGACCGTCGCCACCTCGCGGATCTGCGCCGAGGCGATCGTCTCGATCAGCCGAGTCAGCGCGGGCTGTAGCGGTCTGGCCCAGTCGGCCACTTCCCGCAGCGTGACGGCCGCACCAATGCGGATCGCACCATCGGCCTGCTCGGCGATCTCACCCATCCCCACGATCGACTTCGTCAGCACGAGCGTCGTCGGATTCATGAGCCCCTGATTGCGCTGCACGATGACATCCGTGCCGCCGCCGTGGAGAGCGGCCTCGCCGGCACCGGCCGACAAAGTCGAGACGGCATCCTCGACAGAGGTCGGGGCAGCGATCTTCTCGACCGCGCGGGGCTCCTTGCGGCGCACCCACCGCCCGCCGACGTGCTCCAGCGCCCAGTGGATGCCCCACGGGTAAAGCCGCCTGAACGCGGCGATCTGCCAACGTCCGGGACGGCGCCAGATGCCGAACTTCCGATGCGTGCCCGACTGCTCACGCAGGGCGTTCAGGATGACATCCGGAGTCAGCGGCAGCGTGTGAAACCGGATGCCGATCGCATCGTAGACAGCGTTCAGCACCGCAGCGCCGGGCGGCACGATCGACATCTCGCCGACGCTCTTGGCGTCGAAGGGCCCCGCTTCCTCGGGCCCTTCGATCAGTGCCGTCCGGATGTTGGGGATCGAGGTCGAGCGCGGCACGGGATAGTGCACGTAGGCGTCATTGGCTACGCGTCCGCCCTCGTAAATCAGCTCCTCGCCGAGCACAGCACCCAGTCCCTGCACCGCACCACCGATGATCTGCCCCTTGACCATGCCAGGGTTGATCGCCCGGCCGATGTCATGGGCAGCGACGTAGTCGAGGATCGTGAGCTCGCCCGTCTGGGTGTCGACCTCGACCTCGACGGCATGTGCGGCGAAGGTGTAGCTCGCCGAGATGTTGGGACTGGCGATCCCGGTCCAGTAGGGCTCCATCCGCTTCTCGAGGTACTCCATGTCGATCCGCAGGCTGCCGTCGAACGAACCTTCGGCCAGTGCAGCCGCGTCGCCAATGCTCAGTGACTCTTGCACCGACATGAACTGGCCATCGCGCAGTTCGAGCTGGCTGGTTCCGAGCTTCTCGGCGGCAGCCTCTCGCAGCCTCTCGGCGACTGCCTCGGTGGCCTGCCGGGCCGCGTGACCGCCCATATGGGTGCCGCGCGATGACCAGGCGCCCATGTCGGGCGGCGTTTCGTCCCAGTCGGTCATGATGACTGAGACACGCTCGATCGGCACGGTCAGGATCTCGGCGGCGATCTGCGCCAGCACGGTGCGCTGTCCCGTGCCGGCATCTGCGCCACCGAAGCGCACGATGACATCGCCGCTCGTCGTGACCTCGATACCGGCGGCACTGACATTGCCGCCGGGATATGCGTAAGAGCCGCTCGAGTGCATCCCGGCCGCGACGCCGAGCCCGCGACCATATGTGCGCGTCGCCTTCTTGGTGTCCCACCCGATCATCTCCCGCACACTGTGCAGGCACTCGACCAGACGGTTCGAGCCGATCTTCGCGCCGGCCAGGGCGACGGTGTGGGGCTTGCTCGCATTCGCAATACGGAAGTCGATCGGATCCTTCCCGCACACCTCGGCCAGCTGATCGACGACGCTCTCCAGCGCCAGTGCCGTCTGCGGCGTGCCATAGCCGCGGAACTGTCCACCGGGCGGCAGATTGGTGTCGACGAGCTGCCCGTCCCACACCACAGCATCGGGACGGTACATCGAACCGAGCTGTTTGATGCCGGCGCGCATGACGGAGGGGCCGTAGTGATTGTAGGCACCGTTGTCGACCTCGACGTGCGCCTCGAACAGGCACATCCGGCCATCGGCGTCGACATGAGCCTCGAACTGGGTCGTGAACTCGTGCCGCGGCTTGGTCATGGCCATCTCCTCCTCGCGGGAGTAGATGACGCTGACCGGCAGGCCCGCGCGCATCGACAGCATCGCAGCGAGAGCCTCGTGCTCGGAGACCTTGGACTTCGAGCCGAACCCTCCGCCGACCGACACATCGCGGCACACGATCTGGTGCAGCTCCAGGTCGAGGACGCGGGCGAGCTCGTGCACGACGAAGTGCGGGGCCTGGCTCGACGTCCACAACTCCATGCGGTCGTCGTGCCACCAGGCCACGGTCGTGTTGGGTTCCATGCAAGCATGCGCGACGCGTGGGTAGACGAATGTTCCGCTGGCGCTGACGACGGCTCGTTGCTTGGCCACCTCCAGATCACCCCAAACGCCCTTGACATCGAGCGCCACATTCGAGCCGCTCTCGCGCTCATGCAGCCGGCGGGCGCGCTTCGACAGCGCCTGCTTGACAGTCAGGAGCGCCGGCAGACGCCTGTATCGCACGTCGATCAGCCGCAGCGCTTGCGCCGCGATCTCGACGGTGTCGGCGGCGACCGCCGCGACCTCCTGGCCCACGAACAGAACTCGGTCGATCGCCATGGGAGGTCGGTCGGAGTAGGTGTCGCCGCTGTGCTCGTAGACGACGTCGCCGAAGTCGGCGGCCGTGATGACCGCGTGGACGCCCGGCAGCGCCAGTGCGCGTGAGACGTCCAGGCGGACGATCCGGGCGTGCGGATGCGGCGAGCGCAGGACCAGCGCCGCCAGTGCGTGCTCCGGTGCGGCGTCGGCGGCGTATGGGGCCGTTCCGGCGGTCTTGCCTGCCCAGTCGACGGGGCGAACCTGCTGGCCGACGACCTTCACGATCGGGCATCCTCTCGTTGACGCGCCACAGCACAGACCGCATCGACGATCTGGACGTAGCCCGTGCAGCGACAGACGTTCCCGATCATTCCCTCGGTGACTTCGGAGCGGGACGGGCACGGGTTGTCGCGCAGCAGCGCATCAGCCCGCACGACCTGGCCCGGAGTGCAGAAGCCGCACTGGAAGGCGATGTGATCCGCGAATGCCTCGCACAGATCAGGCGAGGACGCCGAGACGCCCGTCGCCGTCACGATCTTGCCGGTCACCGTCGCGGCGAGGATAGTGCACGACATGACCGGACGACCGTCGATCTGCACCGTGCAGGCCCCGCACTCGCCCCGCCCGCAGGCGAGCTTCGGCGCGGTGCGGCCGGCGGCGCGCAGAACCGAGAGGAGCGTCGCATCGAGCGCCGCATCCACATCGATCTGCTGGCCGTCGACCGTCAGACGTCGTCCGGTCACATCATGCGCCGAGGGAGCGGCGGAGCTCGGGCAGCGAGGTCACGACGCCGTGGAACCGGTCGATCGAGGCCAAGGTCGAGACCTGGGCATCGTCATCGGAGTCGGCGACGCACTCGGCGGCCACCACAACGTCCAAATCGCGCGCATATGCATCGCGGATCGTGGAGTCGACGCAGAAGCTCGTCGTGGTTCCCGCGACGATCAGGACCTGCACACCCTTCATCCGCAGCTCGCATTCAAGCGTCGTGGAGTAGAACGCGCTGGAGCGGTGCTTGACGACGACTTCATCCTCGGGTGTCTGGACCGCCTTCATCTCATCGAGCAGGTCGGCATCCCACGTTCCACGACGGCACAGCTTCAAATCGACACCTCGACGCTGCAGGTGAGAGGGGATGCGACGCTGGCCGCGTGTGACGTCATCGTCGTAGTGGACCTGCTGCGTGAACCAGACCGGGATACCCAGCTCGTGGCCCATCTCGATCAGGCTCACAACATTCGGGATGATCTCCTGCGGCTGGCGTACCGCGTCGACGCCGAAGGCTGTGCCACGAGCTCCCTCTGGGTGGCAGAAGCCATTCTGCATATCGACGACCAGAATTCCGACGTCCGAACGATCAAGCTTGATGTCAAGCGGCATGCCAGTTCCTCTTCTTCTCAGTGTTCTCTGCCTTGGTGACGATCTGCCCGCCGCCGGGGGTTCCGGTGACGACGCCGTCGCGGAACACAACCTGTCCACGGCTCATCGTCAGGACCGGCCAGCCGCGCAGCGAAAGGCCCTCGAAGGCACTGGGGAACTCGCTCTGCGTCGTCTCAGGACCGACGACCTTCTCGGTATCCATGTCGACGATGACCAGATCGGCATCGCAGCCGACCTGGAGCGCCCCCTTCTTCGGGTAGAGACCGAAGAGGCGGGCAGGGTTGAACGCCATCGTCTCGGCGACCTTCTCGATCGTGATGCGTCCGGCGAGAACGCCCTCCGTCAGCACAACCGGGAGCATCGTGGCCAGTCCTGCGAAGCCCGGCGCCTCGTCCCAGAAGTCGCCGCCGGTCTTGGGGATCGGGACGTGATCGGAACCGATCGTGGAGATCCAGCCCTCGCGCAATCCGCGCCAGAGCTCGGCCTTGTGATCGTCATTGCGCAGGGCCGGTGCGACCTTGCCGACGCCACTGCCGGTCAGGCGCTCGTCGTCGGCGCTCAGCACGAGGTAGTGCGGGCAGGTCTCGAGGACGACCGAGTTGCCCTTCTTTCGCGAGTCGGCCGCGGCGTCGACGGCCATGCCGACCGTCGTGTGTGGGACGTACAGCGGGCAGTCCTGCAGATCGGCCAGCCAGATCGCGCGCAGCAGATCCTGCTCCTCGACGAAGTCGGGACGCGACTCGGTGTACGCCGCCAAGTCGTTGCCGCCCTTGGCCTTGACCTTCGCGGTCAGGTGGCACACCAGCGAGTCGTCCTCGCAGTGCACCATGCACCACGCGTAGGGACCGAGCTCGCGAATCTTCTCCATCGCGGCGTACAGCACCGCATCGTTGACCGACACCAGCCCGATGGGATTGCCGGGCTCGTAGCCGCCCATGTAGAACTTGAAGCTCGTGACGCCGAACTCCTCGGCGTAGCGCGGGATTTCCTCGACCTGCTCCATCGTGGAGATGATGAAGTGAAACTGTGTGTCGACGAGCATCTTGGTGCGGGCCAGCTCGTGCTCGGCTGGGAACGTCTCCAAGAATGACGAGGGTGAGCGGCGGTACTGCAGGACAGTCGTGACGCCGCCGACCGCAGCCGATGCGGTCTCCGAGGCAAATATCTCTTCCAGGGGGCGACCGCCACCGAGGTGGACGTGGGGGTCGACGATCCCGGGCAGAACGTACTTTCCGCCAGCGTCGATGACCTCATCGGCTTCGGGCAGGATCGAGGCATCGCCGATCGCGACAATTTGCCCGTCCTTGATCGCCAGGTCTGCCTCAACGACGCCATGAGGACTGACGAGCCGTCCGCCCGTGACCAGAGTGTCTACGCGCAGATGTGTTCTCCTGCATTGGTTCAGTCGGGTGAGAGATACGTGGACTGTGCTGGCGCACCCTGCAGACAGGTCTCTAACCGGCTGGTGAATCGACATCTTCGGCCCTTCCACGAGGACTCGCGCACGTCATGACTCACCTCCGATGTGGAGCCGGTGTGACCCGTCTAACATCAAGTGCGACTCTATTCGCGAACTGCCAACAATGTCAAGCATGCGGGATGCCATCTCGCATTCTCGTTCAGTAACAGGCCCGGTCGGGGCGAACCCGCATCGCCTAGGCTGAGCGGGTGAAATCGTCCTTCGTCCTCACCCTGTCGTGCCCCGACCGCCCGGGGCTGGTGTTCGCCGTGTCCCGGTGGATCTCCGAGTCGGGTGGCAACATCCTCGACAGCCAGCAGTTCACCGACACGAGCGATGGCGAGTTCTTCCTGCGGGTGCACTTCGACTTCCCCGAGCCGCGCGACCTTGCCGATGTCGAGGCGACGTTCGCTGCCGTGGCCGACGAGCGTTCGATGACCTATCGCCTCGCGGTGGCCGAGCGTCCGTTGCGGGCCTTGGTGCTGGTCTCGAAAGAGGGGCACTGCCTCAACGACCTGCTCTACCGCCAGAGCACCGGCGCCCTCAACATCGAGATCCCCGCGATCGTGTCGAATCACCGCGATCTGGCGAAGCTCGCCGGCTCGTACGAGGTCCCGTTCGTCCACACCCCGGTGACCCCCGAGACCAAGGCCGAGGCTGAGGCCGCTGTGCTCGCACTGGTCGACGAGCTGGACATCGACCTGGTCGTGCTGGCCCGCTACATGCAGATCCTGTCGGACGATATGTGCAAGGCGATCGACGGCCGGGCGATCAACATCCACCACAGCTTTCTGCCCAGCTTCAAGGGCGCGCGTCCCTATCAGCAGGCCCATGACCGCGGCGTCAAGCTCATCGGCGCGACCGCCCACTACGTCACGGCCGATCTCGATGAGGGCCCGATCATCGACCAGAGCGTCCTGCGCGTCGACCACCGGATGACCGCCGCTGATCTGGCCCGCGCGGGACGCGACGTAGAGGCCCAGACCCTGTCTCGAGCTGTCCAGCTCCATGCCGAGTCACGCGTCCTGAGAAACGGCCCCCGAACCATAGTCTTCGACTAAAAAATCGCATGGCCCAAAGTGCCGGAGGGGCCCAAACTCCAGACGCCTTCACTAACCCCCGTCTCAGCATTCGGCCAAGGGTCTCGCATTGTGAGATGTGCGCAGGCGGCTCGAAAATCCGCCTAGTTTGATGGTCGAGCACGCACGATGGCGTGTCCCGATCCGAGGCAGGAACATGTTGAACTTCAGCCGCAAGCGCGCAACAGCGACGATCGCACTGGCCCTGAGCGCCACACTGCTCGCCGCATGTGGCAGCAGCGAAGAGGCCGGATCGGGCAGCGGGAACGCGCAGCTCTCACTTGTCGGGTTCGCGGTTCCGAAGGCCGGCAACAACGCCGCCCAGACCGCATTCGCCAAGACCGACGTGGGCAAGGGCACGACGTGGAAGGAGTCGTATGGTGCATCCGGCGACCAGAGCCGCGCCGTCACCAACGGTCTTGACGCCGACTACGTACACTTCTCCATTTCGCCTGATGTGATCCGGCTGGTCGAGTCCGGCGATGTGGCCAAGGACTGGAATGCTGGCGCCAACAAGGGCATCGTGACCGACTCGGTCGTCGTCCTGGTGGTCCGCGAGGGCAATCCCGAGAAGATCACCGGCTGGGACGATCTGGCCAAGGATGGCGTCGGCATCGTGACGCCCAACCCGGGCTCATCAGGCGCGGCCCGGTGGAACATCCTCGCGGCCTACCAGCACATCATCGGTGGCGGCGGCAGTGAGAAGGATGCCGCCGACTACCTCACCAAGGTCTTAGGCAACGTCAAGGCGCTGCCCAGTAGCGGCCGCGATGCCACCACGGCCTTCCAGGGCGGAACGGGCGATGTGCTCATCTCTTACGAGAACGAAGCCATCCTGGCCCGTCAGAACGGGGAGAAGATCGACTACATCGTCCCCGAGGACACCCTGAAGATCGAGAACCCGGCCGCCGTAACGGCCGACGCCGATCCCTTGGCCCAGGCATTCCTCGACTTCGTGCTGACGAAGGAAGGCCAAGAGCAGTACGTCTCCAAGGGCTTCCGTCCGCTCGAGTCCGTCGAGGGTGTCGAGGTCGGCACGGTCAAGGGCGCTAACGACGAAGCCGATCCCTTCCCGACGCCCGCCAAGCTGTTCACGATCGACGGCGACTTCGGCGGCTGGGAGGCCATCAACAAGAAGTTCTTCGACGAGAACGACGGCATCATCACAAAGCTGCTCGCGGAGTCCGGCAAATCGTGACTCTCGATACTTCCGTGGCTCCGGGCGTGGTGCGCAAGCGCCGCGCCCGGAGCGGCGCTCCACTGACGCGATCCTCGGGCCTTGGCCTGGGGGTCGCATTGACCTGGTTCAGCCTGCTCGTCCTGATTCCGCTGTGCCTCGTCGTGATCCAGTCGATCGACGGCGGCTGGGCGACATTCCGCGAGACGCTCACCAATCCGCAGACCGCGGCCGCCCTGCGTCTGACCGTGTCGCAGGCCCTGATCGTGACCGCGATCAACATCGTGATGGGCACCGTCATCGCGTGGGTCCTGGTGCGCGACGACTTCCCGGGCAAACGACTGCTCGAGGTCGTCATCGACATCCCGTTCGCCCTGCCGACGATTGTCGCCGGACTCGTCCTGCTAAGCCTCTATGGACCCGATTCGCCCCTGGGCGTCAACGTCGCCAACACCGAACGCTCGGTCTTCCTGGCCCTGCTGTTCGTGACACTTCCCTTCGTCGTCCGCACCGTGCAGCCCGTCCTGATGGAGCTCGACCGCGATGTCGAGGAAGCCGCGGCATCCCTGGGCGCGAGCCGCTTCACGACGCTGCGCCGGATCATCCTGCCGAGCCTCGCCCCGGCTATCACCGCCGGCGCAGCCCTGTCATTCGCCCGCGGCATCAGCGAGTACGGCTCATTGGTCCTGCTGTCGGGCAACCTGCCGATGAAGACCGAGGTCGCATCCGTCCGCATCCTGACGTATATCGAGAACGGCAACGAGGCCGCCGCGGCATCCGTCGCGACAATCCTGCTGCTCGTCGCGCTGGCTGCGATCGTCCTGCTGCAGCTCGTCTCCACGTGGGTGGCGCGTCGTGGCTAGTCATCTCAAGCAGCCCCGCACAGCGGGTACGTTCGTGCGCCGGACGCTGGTCATCGGCTACCTGTTCCTACTGGTCATCTGGCCCGTCGCACTCGTCGTGCAGAAGACGTTCGAGGGCGGGCTCGACAATCTGCAGACCGCCCTGTCCGACCCCGTCGTGACAGATGCACTCCAGCTGACAGTGATCGTCGCGCTGTGGGCCGTCGCGATCAACACCGTGTTCGGTGTCGGCATCTCACTGCTGCTGGTGCGCTACGACTTCCCCGGGCGAGGCGCACTATCGGCCTTGATCGACCTGCCACTGTCAGTCTCCCCCGTCGTCGTCGGCCTCGCGTTGCTGCTCGCCTACGGAGGCAGCAACGGAACCTTCGGGCCGGCCCTCGAGGACGTCGGCCTGCAGATCGCCTTCGCGACTCCCGGCATCGTCATGGCTACGGCCTTCGTGAGCCTGCCGCTCGTGATCCGCGAGATCGTGCCGGTCCTGCAAGAGATAGGCACCGAGCAGGAGCAGGCCGCCACGAGCCTCGGTGCGGGGCCCTGGCAGACGTTCTGGCGCATCACGCTGCCATCGATCAAGTGGGCGCTCGTCTACGGCGTGGTGTTGAGCCTCGCCCGCGCGCTCGGAGAGTTCGGTGCGGTCAAGATCGTGTCGGGCAATGTCGCGCGGCAGACCCAGACGGCCACGCTGGTCGTCGAACAGAAGTATCAGGACTTCGAGCAGGGATCGGCATATGCCACGTCATTTCTGCTCGCGCTCATCGCGGTCGCGGCGCTCGTCGTCGTGACCATCCTCCGACCCAAGGACAACACTGATGGGGATTGAGATCCGCGGGATCAACAAGTTCTTCGGCGATTTCATCGCGCTGCAGGACATCGACCTGAGCATTCCGACCGGCGAGCTCACGGCACTGCTGGGCCCCAGCGGTGGCGGCAAGTCGACTCTGCTGCGCATCATCGCGGGGCTTGAGGGGGCCGACTCGGGGTCCGTACAGATCGAGGGCCTTGACGCGACCAGGCTCCCGGCGCAGAAGCGCAATGTCGGCTTCGTGTTCCAGCACTATGCCGCGTTCAAGCACATGAACGTCGCCCGGAACGTCGCATTCGGACTTGAAATCCGCAAGCGGCCCAAGGCCGAGATCAAGCGAAAGGTCGATGAGATGCTCGAGCTCGTGCATCTTAGCCAGTTCGCGCACCGGCTGCCGTCACAGCTGTCCGGCGGACAGCGTCAGCGCATGGCGCTGGCCAGGGCGCTCGCGATCGAGCCCAGCGTGCTGCTGCTCGACGAGCCGTTCGGCGCGCTCGACGCAAAGGTTCGCAAGGAGCTGCGCGAGTGGCTGCGCCGCCTGCACGACGAGGTGCACGTGACCACGGTCTTCGTGACGCACGATCAGGAAGAGGCGCTCGAGGTCGCGAGCAGTATCGTCGTGATCAACGAAGGACGCATCGAGCAGGTCGGTACCCCGGACGATCTGTACGACCGGCCCGCGAGCGAGTTCGTGCTGTCATTCCTCGGACCCGTCACATCCCTGGGCGACAAGTTGATCCGTCCGCACGACATCGACATCACTCGCTACGAGCACGCCGCGACGGCGTCCGGCCCCATCACCCGTTGGACGCGAGTCGGATTCGAGGTCCGCCTCGAGGTCACACCCGACGACGTCCTGCATCAGCAGCCCGTCCAGGTCGTCATCACGCGCGCAGAGGCCACGGCCCTGCAGCTCCACGAAGGAGACCGCGTATGGCTACGTCCGCGAGTCGGAGCCGAGACCGTCCTCGCTCGCTGAGCACCTCCACGAGTGGCGCAAAAGCATCCCCGAGTGGTGCGGTTTGGACAGACACGCCGTCTTACTTTGTCCGGGGCGCACCACTCGCGGAGCGGGGGCGGCGCTGGTAGGCGAGACCGATCGCGAAGATCAGCAGGCCGAGCGTGGCCAGGACGACGCCGACCCAGCTCGTGGCGCGGTATCCGTAGCCCGCCGAGATAATCGCCGAGCCGGCGAATGCGCCCAGCCCGTTGGCGGTGTTGAGCGCCGAGTGATTGAGTGCGGCGCCCAGCATCTGAGCATCGCCGGCGGCGTCCATGAGCCGGATCTGGAGATTGATCGCCACGATAGATCCCAGCGCGCCCACTGCGAACACCAGGATCAGCGCCGGGACGACGTGGGCCGCGGCGAAGTAGAAGCCCGCGAGCACAACGGCTGTGGCCAGGAAGCCCAGCAGCACCGAGCGCTCGACATTCCAGTCGGCCAGGTGGCCGGCCCACCACGAGCCCAGCACCGAGCCGACGCCGAACACCAACGTGAAGACCGCGATCCAGGAATCTGACAGATCCGTGACCTTGGTGACGATCGGCGCGATATAGCTGTACATCGCGAACAGCCCGCCGAAGCCGACCATGCCGGCCGAGACCGCGAACTGGACTTGCGGACGCTTGAGCGCCGACAGCTCTCCGCGCACGGAGGCTTCGGTGTTGGCCGGCGAGTGCGGGACGAATGCGTAGATCATGCACGCAGCGCCGATCGCGATCACCAGCACCGCCCAGTAGGCGCTGCGCCAGCCGAGGGTCTGCCCCAGCAGCGTGCTGGTCGGGACGCCCGCGACCGTCGCCACGGAGAGGCCCAGCATGACCGAGCTGACGGCCCGGCCCTTCAGCTCAGGACGCACCAGCGATGCCGCCAGCAACGAGGCCACGCCGAAGTACGCACCATGTGGGAGGCCCGAAACGAAGCGCGCGATCATCACCGGGACGTAGCCGCTCGCGACCGCGGTGATCGCATTGCCGACGCCCAGCGCCAGGATCAAGCCGATCGCGAGCTCTTTCTTCGGCAGCCTCGCGCCGAGCGAGACGATGATCGGCGCGCCGACCACGACGCCGAAGGCATAGGCCGTGATGATGTGCCCCGTCTCGGCATTCGTGCGGTCGATGCCGTCGGCGATCTCTTCGAGCAGACCCATCGTCATGAACTCGGTCGTGCCGATCGCGAATCCGCCGAGCGCGAGCGCGATTAACGCCAACGCGACATGGCGGGTCCGGGAAGGAGCTTCGACAACAGTCACACTGTCGTTCAAGCCATCGCGCGGGCCCGTTGTTCCCGGCGTGGCCTACTTCACGCTGGCATCAGTGGATCTTGGCCGACCTTGCGCTGCCCGCCGAGACGGTCGGGAAACCGGACTTCCTAACTCGGACGACGACCGTGATGCGCTTGCGGCGGTCCTTCGCGGTCAGCTTGTACGAGGTCTTGGTGGCGCGGGAGATCTTCGAGCCGTTGCGCATCCACTGGTAGCTGTAGGCGTGGCCAGGAGCTAACCACGCCCCCCGTGACCGGACCTTGAGCGTCCTGCCGACCCTGGGCGCGCCCTTAAGCCTGGGACGGCTCACGTTGAAGGCTGCGACCCGTCGGACATCCGCGTCACGCGACACCGACGCCTTGCCGGGCTGGCTCGACGTAGCCCGGACCGAAACGGCCCGCCCCCCATCGGCCTTGACCACTCGATAGGCAGTCCCGGTGGCACCGGGGATGGCCGCACCGTCGCGCAGCCACTGGATCGCGAGCGCGGCACCCGGAGTACCTCCGGAGATCGTCGCCGACAGCGTCCCGCCTACCCTCGGCGAACCTGTGACGGCGACGGCAGGTGCGGCGAGGGCGGCGTCTGTCGCCCGGATCCGATTGCTCGCGAGCCGATCGCCATCGATCCTCTTCGGCTTGACCAGGACGCTGAGCTCGCGGCCCAGATCGGCGGTCGTCACAGTGTGCGTCACGTCGTAGTCCTTTGGACCGGGGACTTCTTCGCCCTCCCACAGCCAGGTGTAGGTGAAGTCGCTCGGAGCGCCGCCTAACGAGCCATAGCTCGTGATCGTCAGCGTCTCACCGACCCGGCCGGTGCCCGAAATGACCGGATCACCGCCCGCGGCGTCGGCCATTCGCATGGATGTCGACAGGCCAACCGAGATGAGCAGGACGGCAACAACAGTTAGGACGATCTTCTTCATGGACGTACAACCTTGGGAGCTCGGATCAGAACACGGTGTCGGGACGGCCTGCAGAAAGCCGCCCCGACACATAGATGAGAGTCCCGAACCATCCCTTCATGACGCATCCATGGCGCACAAACACGAAAATCCCGCACCCGAAGGTGCGGGATCTTCGTGCTGCATCAGCTCAGGGTCGCGAGAACCTCGAGCAGCGTGCTGGACGGACGCATGACGGACGTGACCTTGGCCTCGTCCGGATGGAAGTAGCCACCGATGTCGGCGGGCGATCCCTGCACGGCGAGCAGCTCGTCGACGATCGTCTGCTCATTGCTCGACAGCGCCTCGGCAACGGCCGTGAACGCGGCGGCCAGCTCGGCATCCTCGGTCTGGACGCTGAGCTCCTTGGCCCAGTACAGCGCCAGGTAGAAATGGCTGCCGCGGTTGTCGATCGTGCCGAGCTTGCGACCCGGCGACTTATTCTCGTCGAGGAACGTGCCGGTGGCCCGGTCGAGCGTGTCGGCGAGGATCTGCGCACGAGCGTTGCCCGTCGTGACGGCCATGTGCTCGAAGCTCGACGCCAGCGCGAGGAACTCACCCAGGCTGTCCCAGCGCAGGTAGTTCTCCTTGACGAGCTGCTGCACGTGCTTGGGAGCCGAACCCCCGGCACCCGTTTCGAAGAGCCCCCCGCCGTTCAGCAGCGGCACG
>JBBSSC010000019.1:0-13713 GCA_038242465.1 Propionibacteriales bacterium
GGCTGGACGACGTATGCGCTCGACGCACGCGGGCACGGCGAGAGCGACTGGGATCCCGAGGCCGACTACAGCATGCAGGCGCTGGTAGCCGATCTCGTCTCCATCGTCGAGCAGATCGGCGACAGCCCCGTATTGGTCGGTGCGTCCATGGGCGGCATCACCTCGATCCTCACCGAGGGCGAGCATGCGCCACTGGCCCGGGCCTTGGTGCTGGTAGATATCGCGACACGCGCTGAGCCTGCGGGCATCGAGCGGATCGTCGAGTTCATGCGCTCTGCTCCCGATGGCTTCGGCTCCCTCCAAGACGTTGCCGACGCGATCTCCGCGTACAACCCTCATCGGCCTCGACCGAAGAATCTCGACGGCCTGCGCAAGAATGTCCGCCAGGGTGACGACGGCCGCTGGCGCTGGCACTGGGACCCGGCTTTCCTGCGGATGGGAAACGAGTCGCAGCGCGAGACTCGGGAGGCCCGCCTCGATGCGGCAGCCAGCGCGATCAAGGTCCCGACGATGCTGGTGCGCGGCAAATCGTCCGATGTGGTGTCGCCACAAGGTGCCGAGCACCTTCAGTCGCTCGTGCCCCACGCCGTCCTTCGCGAAGCCAGGGCCGGCCATATGGTCGCCGGCGATGACAACGACATTTTCGTGACCCAGGTCGTCGACTTCCTCGACGAGCAGCTCCCCTGACCTGGGGTACGAGATCGCGCCGCTCCGACAAGTTATCGCTGTCCCAGCGACGAAAGCCCCATCCGGGCGCGGGGAATTTCCCGCGCCCGGACAGGGCCTTGCCTGCCGGCGTGGTAAACCACCACCGGCGCGATGCGCCGTTAAAAGATGATTTCGCCAGACTTGCGCTTAGAGCGCAGGGAGTCGACGGCTTCTTTCAAGATCTCGTTGGCCTCGGTCTCGGAGCGACGCTCCTTCACATAGGCCAGGTGCGTCTTGTACGGCTCGATTTTCTTGGCCGTCGGACGGTTGTCGGCATCGACGCTGGCGGGCATTCCGCAGCGCGGGCAGTCCCACGACTCGGGCACTTCTGCCTCGATCGCGAACTGCAGCTGCGTCGTGTGGTCATTGATGCAGAAGAAGGTGACGAACTGACGGGGAGCTGCCTCACCGCGTTCGGCCTCGCCCATGGGACCGGAGCCGATACGGCTGCCCCGGATAGCACCTGCTGCCACTAGTTACTCACCTTCAGGAGCAGGCCGAGCGCAAAGATGCACACGACCCAGACGACAGCGATACCGATCGTGATGCGGTCGAGGTTGCGTTCGGCGACCGATGAACCGCCGAGAGAGCTGGATACTCCGCCGCCGAACATGTCGGACATGCCACCCCCGCGTCCCTTGTGCATAAGAACCAGCACGATCATCAGCAAGCTGCTGATCGTGAGCAAGATGGAGAACGTCAGAATCACGTTATGACCTTCGTAGTCAGACGCCGGACAAGTCCGGCATGGCGTAGAAACGGGCTATCCCGGCAAACTCCTCCGGTTGGAGGCTTGCTCCACCGACCAATGCTCCGTCGACATCCGACTTCGCCATGATGGCCGCAATGTTCGCCGCTTTCACGGACCCGCCATAAAGGATACGCAGTGAGGAGGCCACATCTGACGACCAGGTCTCCGCGACACGCTGTCGGATAGCCGCGCAGACCTCTTGCGCGTCCTCAGGCGTGGCGACTTCGCCGGTTCCGATGGCCCAGACGGGCTCGTAGGCGATGACGACATCGGCGAGCTGCTCGGCGGTCAGACCTGCGAGCGAACCGTCGATCTGGCCCAGCGTGTACGACACGTGGTCGCCGGCCTTGCGGACGTCGAGGCCTTCGCCGACACACACGATGGGGCTCATGCCCGCGGCGAGCGTCTTGGATGCCTTGACGTTGACGGTCGCATCGGTCTCGTTGTGGTACTCGCGACGCTCGGAGTGACCCACGACGACGTACGAGCAGCCGAGCTTGGCAAGCATCGCCGCCGAAATCTCGCCGGTGTACGCGCCGCCATCGTGCTCGGAGACGTCCTGCGCTCCGTAGCCGATCTTGAGCCGGTCACCGTCGATCAGTGTCTGCACACCGCGGATATCGGTGAACGGCGGGATCACGACAACCTCGGCCAGGTCATAGTCGTGCTTCTTGTCCTGCAACGTCCAGGCTAGCTTCTGGACCAGAACCACGGCTTCTTGGTGATTGAGGTTGGACTTCCAGTTGCCGGCCATCAAAGGCTTGCGTGCGGAGGCCATGTCAGTTCCCTTCGAGATTCTGCTGATCGAGGATGTCGAGGCCCGGGAGCGTCTTGCCCTCGAGGTACTCCAGGCTTGCACCGCCGCCGGTCGAGATGTGACCGAACTGATCATCGCTGAAGCCGAGCTGACGGACGGCTGCGGCGGAGTCTCCTCCACCCACGACCGAGAGCCCAGCGACCTCGGTCAGGGCCTGTGCGACGGCCTTGGTACCGGCCGCGAACGACTTCATTTCGAACACACCCATGGGCCCGTTCCAGAAGACAGTCTTCGAGCTGCGGATGACATCGGCGAAGGCCGCTGCCGACTGGGGCCCGATGTCGAGCCCGAGCTGGTCGAACGGGATCGCGTCGGCTGCGACGATCGACGCATCGGCATCGGCGAAGGCCGGCGCGACGACTATGTCGGTGGGGAGCAGGAGCGTGACGCCCTTCTCGGCGGCCTGCTCGATATAGCCGCGAGCGATCTCGAGCTGATCGTCCTCGAGGAGGGACTGGCCAACCTCGTGGCCTTGCGCCTTGAGAAAGGTGAAGACCATCCCCCCGCCGATCAGCAGGTTGTCGGCCTTGGCCAGCAGGTTGTCGATGACGCCGAGCTTGTCGGAGACCTTCGATCCACCCAGCACGACGGTGTATGGACGCTCGGGGCTCTCGGTCAGGCGCTTGAGCACCGTAACCTCGGCCTCGACCAGGTCGCCGACAGCCGCAGGCAGACGCGTCGCGATGTCGTACACGCTGGCCTGCTTGCGGTGGACGACACCGAAGCCGTCAGACACGAAGACATCGGCCAGAGCAGCCAACTCGTCCGCGAACGCATCGCGCACGGCGTCGTCCTTGCTGGTCTCGCCAGCGTTGAAGCGGACGTTCTGCAGGACTGCGACCTCGCCGTCCTTTAGCTCGGCCGAGATGCGCTGCGCCTCGGTGCCGACGGTGTCGGACGCGAACTGCACCGGCGCACCGAGCAGCTCTGAGAGCCGCTCGGCGACTGGCGCCAGCGAATAGTCGTCGTTGGGCACGCCGTCGGGGCGGCCTAGGTGGGCCGACACGAGGACACGCGCACCTGCATCGGCCAGTCGCTTGATCGTCGGGACGCTCGCGCGGACGCGGCCGTCGTCGGTGATCGTGGAACCGTCCAACGGGACGTTGAGATCGCTACGGACGAGGACGCGCTTGCCGCGCAGCTCGCCGAGATCCGAGACTGTCAGCACGGCTTAGAGGGAAGCGCCGACGTGGACGACGAGGTCGGCCAGGCGGTTGGAGTAGCCCCACTCGTTGTCGTACCAGGAAACGACCTTGACCTGGTCGCCGATGACCTTGGTCAGTCCCGAGTCGAAGATGCTCGACGCGGGATCGGTGACGATGTCGGACGAGACGATCGGATCCTCGGTGTAGACGAGGATGCCCTTCATGGCGCCTTCAGCGGCGGCCTTGATGATCGAATTGACCTCTTCGACCGTGGTCTCACGCGAAGCCGTGAAGGTCAGGTCGGTGGCCGAACCCGTCGGGACTGGGACGCGCAGCGCGAAGCCGTCAAGCTTGCCCTTGAGCTCGGGGAGCACGAGAGCAACGGCCTTGGCCGCACCCGTCGAGGTGGGGACGATGTTGATCGCGGCAGCGCGGGCGCGGCGCAGATCGCTGTGCGGAGCATCCTGCAGGTTCTGATCCTGCGTGTAGGCGTGGATCGTGGTCATCAGACCCTTTTCGATGCCCAGACCGTCGTTGAGCGCCTTGGCCATCGGAGCGAGGCAGTTGGTCGTGCACGACGCGTTGGAGATCACGGTGTGCAGGGACGGATCGTAGAGCTCGTGGTTGACACCCATGACGATCGTGATGTCTTCGTTCTTCGCGGGCGCGGAGATGATGACCTTCTTGGCGCCGCCGTCGACGTGGGCCTTGGCCTTGGTCGCATCGGTGAAGAAGCCGGTCGACTCGATCACGATGTCGACGCCAACGCTGGCCCAGTCGAGCTTGGCCGGGTCGCGCTCGGCGAAGGCAGCGATCTTCTGATCGCCGACGTAGATGAAGCCCTCGTCATACGTGACGTCGGCGTCGAGACGGCCCAGGATCGAGTCGTACTTGAGCAGGTGGGCGAGTGTCTTGTTATCCGTCAGGTCGTTGACGGCGACGATCTCGATATCAGCCCCGGCGGCACGCGCCGCGCGGAAGAAGTTGCGGCCGATGCGGCCAAATCCATTGATGCCTACGCGTACGGTCACGGGGAACAGCTCTCCTGCGGATCGGGTGGGTAACGGCCCCACCCTACCCGCTGAGTGTGACGGTCCGGCGGCCGTCCCCGCGGGGAGCGACGCGAAAACGTCACACTCAGCGGGGAGGGAGTTTAGTCGGCGACGAGACCGTCGTCGCCGAGGCTCGACTCGGTGTCGGGAACGCCGAGCTCCTCGGCGCGCTTGTCAGCCATCGCGAGCAAGCGGCGGATCCGTCCGGCGATAGCGTCCTTGGTCAGCGCGGGCTCGTGCAGCTGGCCGAGCTCTTCGAGGCTGGCCTGACGGTGCTCGACGCGCAGTGGGCCGGCCATCTTGAGGTGATCGGGCACCTCCTCGCCGAGGATCTCGAGTGCGCGGTGGGCGCGCGCTCCAGCTGCCACGGCTGCGCGCGCCGAGCGCCGCAGGTTGGCATCGTCGAAGTTGGCGAGCCGAGTGGCGGTCGCACGAACCTCGCGCCGCATACGTCGCTCTTCCCAAGCGAGCAGGGCCTCATGGGCGCCGAGGCGTGTCAGGAGTGCGCCGATCGCCTCGCCGTCGCGGATCACGACGCGGTCGATACCGCGGACCTCACGGGCCTTGGCGCTGATGCCGACGCGACGTGCAGCGCCAACCAGCGCGAGTGCCGCCTCGGGGCTCGGGCAGCTGACCTCGAGCGCCGAAGAACGTCCGGGCTCGGTGAGCGATCCGTGGGCTAGGAAGGAACCACGCCACGCCGCCACGGCATCGCACGACGAGCCGGAGACAACCTGCGGAGGCAAGCCGCGGATAGGACGTCCACTGCCATCGATGAGACCGGTCTGGCGCGCGAGCGCCTCACCGTCCTTCGAGACACGAACGACGTAGTGGGTGTCCTTGCGGATGCCGGCGTTCTGCATCACCAGGATCTCGCTGTCATGACCGTAGATCTCGGCGACGTCCTTGCGCAACCGACGCGCGGCGGCACCAGTGTCGAGCTCGGCCTCGACGACGATCCGTCCTGAGACGATGTGCAGGCCACCGGAGAACCGGAGAATCGAGGAGACCTCTGCCTTGCGACAGCACGATTTTGTGATCGTGGTGCTGGCAAGTTCCGCCTTCACCTGAGCCGTCATCGCCATGCAGGTGTTCCCCTTTGCGTCGATTCGGAAGTGGTCACTTTACGCCTTTCGCATGACTTGGCCGAAGGCGGCCGCGAGGCGCGCTGGATCATGCTGGTCAGACCCCGGACACGCGGCGATCTCAGACACGAACAGCTGCGCGCCCAGCGAGCGCGTGGCGGTCTCTAGAGTGCCCCGAGCATCCGCCAAGCTCTCATCGGCGATGACTGCATCGAGCTGCAGCTCCGGCGCGTGGGCCGTGAGAACGTTGAGATGATCCGTGGGGCTGAGCCCCTCGGTCTCGCTGTCCCGATCGGTCAGGTTGAGCACGAGTATCCGCTTGGCCTTTGTCGCGATGAGTGCATCGCGTAGCCCGGGCACCAGCAGCGTCGGCATAACGCTCGTGAACCACGAGCCCGGGCCGATCACGACCCAGTCTGCGGCCAGGACCGCTTCGACGGCCTCGGGGCAGGCGGGTGGATCAGCCGGATCGAGACGCACTGTGACGACTTGGCCATCGACCTGCGCGACCTGGACCTGTCCGCGAACCACCGAAAGACAGTCAGGCGCGGCGGCGAGATACACATCGGCCTCGATGTCGAGGGGGACGGCGGCCATCGGCAGAACACGCCCCTGGGCACCCAGCAGGTCACCGACGAGGTCGAGCCCGGCGACATGATCGTCGAGCTGGTCCCAGATCGCGGCGATCAGCAGATTGCCGACCGCGTGATTCTTGAGCGGTCCATCTCCCGAGAACCGATGCTGCAGGATGCTGGCCCATGTGCGGCCCCAGTCGTCATCGCCGCACAGGGCGGCAAGCGCCATGCGCAGATCTCCCGGGGGCAGCCCACCGAGCTCTTCGCGCAGACGGCCGGACGAGCCACCATTGTCGGCGACCGTGACGACGCCCGTGAGCTCGGTCGTGAGGCGTCGCAGCGCCGAGAGGCTCGCCGCAAGACCGTGACCGCCACCGAGCGATACGACCTTAAGATCGCCCTCGAACCGTTCAGGACGTTCGGGGCGGGGAGGACGCGCGATCATTCGCGGCCCAGGTCTCGGTGCACCACCAGCGTCCGCACGCCCTGCGCCCGAAGGCGTTCGGCGAATGCCTCGGACATCGCGACGCTGCGATGACGTCCGCCCGTGCAGCCGATCGCGATCGTCAGGAAATGCTTGTCCTCCGTCAGGTAGCCATCCGTCAGCAGCGCAACGAGCTTCTCGTATTGCTCGAGGAACTCCTCGGCCCGGGGCTGATTCAGGACGAACTCGCTGACCGTCTGGTCGAGGCCGCTGAGCGGACGAAGCTCGTCGACCCAGTATGGATTGGGCAGGAAGCGCATATCGGCGACCAAGTCGGCGTCGATCGGGACGCCGTATTTGAATCCGAACGACATGACCGAGGCGCGCAGACCACCGGAGCTGGAGTCTTCGAAGGCCGCGTAAACGCGCTGGCCGAGCTGGTGGACATTGAGATTGGTGGTGTCCACCACGATGTCGGCACCACCACGGACCTGGCGCAACAGCTCGCGCTCGCGGTCGAAGCCATCGATCAGACGTCCTTCGTGGCTCAGCGGGTGCGGGCGACGGGCGGCTTCCTGCCTGCGCACCAGCACCTCGTCGGATGCCTCGAGATACAAGATTTTGGCGCTCACGCCTTCGGCGCGCAGCGACTCGAGCGCTTGGTTGAGCCCGCTGAAGAACTCCCTCGAGCGGGCGTCGACGACGACGGCCAGCTTGTCGATGTCATCGGACGCCTGGATGACCCGGACGGCTTCGGCGAGCAGGCTCGGCGGGATGTTGTCGATCACGTAGTGGCCGAGCTTTTCCAGCACCTTGGCAGCGGTGCCGCGGCCGGCGCCGGTCATGCCGGTCACCAGCACGAACTCGTCGAGCGTGGTCAACGGCTCTGTCCTGTCACGTGAATGGGTCCTGTTCATGAGTCGATAATCTCGCCGGTGGCGGTGTTGACGGCGGGCGAGGCTTCGCTCGTTGCGAGCGCTTCCACGATGGATTGTGCCGTAGCGGAGCCGATCCCGGGGACGGTTGCGATGTCTTCTGCCGTAGCGGCACGTAATTTCTTGACCGAGCCGAATGCCTTGAGCAACGCTTTGCGGCGTGTTGGGCCGAGTCCGGGGACGGGGTCGAGGACGCTCTCGATCATGGTTTTGCTGCGTCGGCCGCGGTGGTGGCCGATCGCGAACCGGTGCGCCTCGTCGCGCAGCCGCTGGAGCAGGTAGAGCCCCTCGCTAGTGCGCGGCAGGATGACGGGGTCGTCATCGTCGGGCAGCCAGACCTCTTCGAGCCGCTTGGCCAGGCCGACCAGGGCGATGTCGGTGATGCCGAGCTCTTGCATGGCCTGCTGCGCCGCGGCAACCTGCGGTGGTCCGCCATCGACCACGACGAGCGCCGGGGTGTAGGCGAACCTCCGAGGCTTACCCGTCTCAGGATCGATGCCGGGGCCGTCTTCGTCATTGCTCTCTCGGGCGCGCAGCAGGGCGGAGAAGCGCCGCGTGATGACCTCGTGCATCGCGGCAACATCGCTTTGACCCTCGTTGCGAATCGTGAAGCGGCGGTACTCGGATTTGCGCGGCAGGCCGTCCTCGAAGACGACCATCGAGGCGACGGTCTCGGTGGCACCGAGGTTGGAGATGTCGTAGCACTCGATACGCAGCGGTGCGGTGGGTAGCTCGAGTGCCGCCTGAATCTCTTCGAGCGCGAGGCTGCGAGCCGTGAGATCGGAGGTGCGCTTCATCTTGTGACGCATCAGCGACTGCTTGGCGTTCTGCTCGACGGTGTCCATCAGCGCACGCTTGTCGCCACGCTTGGGCACCCGGATAGTGACTGGTCCCCCGCGTCGTTCGGTGAGCAGCTCGGTGACGATCGCGGCATCGGCCGGCATCGTCGGCACCAACACCTCGCGCGGCACCGCGGCGGCATTGGCATCTTGGTAGAGCGTCATGAGCGCGCGTTCGACGAGCTCGGGGAAGTCGGCCTCGTCGGCCTTCTCGGCGACCCAGCCGCGCTGACCGCGGATGCGTCCGCCGCGGACCGAGAAGATCTGCACCGCGATCTCGAGCGGATCCTCGACGAATCCGAGCACATCGGCATCCGTGCCATCGCCCAGCACGACGGCCTGCTTCTCCAGCACCCGCTGCAAGGCACCGAGGTCGTCGCGGAGCTTGCCCGCGAGCTCGTACTCCTCGCGATCAGATGCCTCGAGCATCCGCTTCTCGATGCGTTGCGTGAAGCCGGCGGTCTGCCCGCCCATGAAGGCGAGGAAGTCGTTGACGATCGCGCGATGCTCCTCGGGGCTGACCCGGCCTGCACACGGCGCAGCGCACTTGCCGATGTCACCGAGCAGGCAGGGCCTGCCGATGGCGGCCGAGCGGCGAAAGACCCCCGCGGCGCACGAGCGCATCGGAAACACGCGGAGCAGGGTGTCGACCGTGTCGCGGATGGCCCAGGCGTGACCGTAGGGACCGAAGTACCGCACGCCCTTGCGCTGGGCGCCGCGCATCACCGTGACCCGCGGGAACTCCTCGCCAACTGTGACGGCGAGCCAGGGATATGACTTGTCATCGCGGTACTTGACGTTGAAGCGGGGGTCGAACTCCTTGATCCAGGAGTACTCCAGCGCTAGTGCCTCGACTTCGGTGTTGACGACGGTCCACTCGACCGAGCACGCGGTCAGCACCATCTGCTGGGTGCGCGGATGCAGATTGCTGATGTCCTGAAAGTACGAGCTCAGCCGTGGCCGCAGCGACTTGGCCTTGCCGACGTAGATGACGCGGCGTTCGTCGTCGCGGAAACGATAGACCCCTGGCTCGTTGGGGATTTCCCCCGCGGCCGGACGATAGCTTGCTGGATCTGCCACCGGCCCAGCCTACGAGCTCAGGAGCAACGGCTTGAGGAACGAGCCTGTGTAGCTGTCAGCGACGTCTGCGATGTCTTCGGGCGTGCCCTCGGCGACGAGGGTTCCGCCGCCGCTACCGCCCTCGGGACCCATGTCAATAACCCAGTCGGCGGTCTTGATGACATCGAGGTTGTGCTCGATGACGATGACCGAGTTTCCGGTGTCGACAATGCGCTGCAGGACGCCCAAGAGCTTGCGGATGTCTTCGAAGTGCAGGCCCGTGGTGGGCTCGTCAAGGACGTAGACCGTGCGACCCGTAGAGCGCTTCTGCAGCTCGGCCGAGAGCTTGACGCGCTGCGACTCGCCACCGGACAGCGTCGTGGCGGGCTGGCCCAAGCGGACGTAACCCAGGCCGACCTCGACCAAGGTACGCAGATGCCGCGCGATGACGGGGATGGCCTCGAAGAACTCGACCGCCTCCTCGATCGGCATGTCGAGGACGTCGGCGATCGACTTGCCCTTGTAGTGGACCTCGAGCGTCTCGCGGTTGTAGCGAGCGCCGTGGCAGACCTCGCAGGGCACGTAGACGTCAGGCAGGAAGTTCATCTCGATCTTGATCGTGCCGTCACCGGAGCAAGCCTCGCAGCGTCCGCCCTTGACGTTGAAGGAGAATCGTCCCTGCAGGTAGCCGCGCATCTTGGCCTCGGGCGTCTGCGCAAACAGCTTGCGGACGTGGTCGAAGACGCCTGTGTAGGTAGCCGGGTTGGAGCGCGGGGTGCGGCCGATCGGCGACTGGTCGACGTGGATGACCTTGTCGACCTGGTCGAGGCCAGTGATGGTGCGGTGGCGGCCGGGGATAGTGCGCGCACCGTAGATCGTGCGGGCCAGCTGCGTGTAGAGGATGTCGTTAACGAGGCTCGACTTGCCCGAGCCGGAGACGCCCGTGACGGCGACAAACATCCCGAGTGGGAATGTCACGTCGATGTCGCGAAGGTTGTTCTCTTTGGCTCCGTGCACAGTCAGCTCGCGGCCCAGGACACGCTCGCGGCGCTTGTCGGGCAGCGGGATGGATTTGCGGCCAGACAGGTATTGCCCAGTCAAGGAGTCTTCACTCGCGTACAGCTCGGCGACCGGACCGGACACGATGACCTGACCGCCGTGCTCGCCCGCACCAGGGCCGATGTCGACGGCCCAGTCGGCGGCGCGGATCGTGTCTTCGTCGTGCTCGACGACGATCAGGGTATTGCCGAGATCGCGCAGGCGGATAAGCGTCTCGATGAGCCGCTGATTATCGCGCTGGTGCAGGCCGATCGACGGCTCGTCGAGGACGTAGAGGACGCCGACGAGCCCTGCACCGATCTGTGTTGCGAGGCGGATGCGCTGGGCCTCGCCGCCCGACAGCGAACCGGCGGCGCGGTCAAGAGCCAGGTAGTCCAGGCCGACATCGAGCAGGAAGCGCAGTCGCTCGTTGATCTCCTTGAGGACCCGCTCGCCGATCTGTCGCTCGCGATCGGTCATCTCCAGGGACAGCAGATATTCGGAGGCCTCGCGGATCGACAGTGCGCAGACCTCGGCGATGTTCTTGGGTCCGAACTCGGTGGAGCTGAGCGTGACGGCCAAGATGACGGGCTTGAGGCGGGTTCCGGCGCAGACGCGGCACGGCACCTCGCGCATGAAGCCCTCGAGGCGCTCCTTGTTGGTGTCGGATTCGGTCTCTTCGTGGCGGCGCTCGAGATAGCTGATCGCGCCCTCAAACTCGGTGAAGTACGAGCGCACGCGGCCGTAACGGTTCTTGTAGGTCACGTGGACTTTGGTGGGGTGGCCGCGCAGGATCGCCTCGCGGACCTCCTCGGGCAGATCGCCCCACGGAGCGTCGGCGCTGAAGCCCATCTCATCAGCCAGGGCGCCGATCAGACGGGAGAAGTAGTCGGAAACGTGCGCCGACGACCAGGGTGCGACGGCGCCCTCGTTAAGCGACTTGGCCTCGTCGGGGACGACGAGCTCGGGGTCGACCTCCATCCGGGTGCCGAGACCGTGGCACTCGGGGCACGCGCCGAACGGGGCGTTGAACGAGAACGAGCGGGGCTCGAGCTCGTCGACGGCCAGCGGGTGGTCGTTGGGGCAGGCCAGCTTCTCGGAGAAGCGACGCGTGCGGTTCTGATCCTTCTCGTCGAGGTCGACATAGTCGATGATGACCAGGCCGTCGGCAAGGTTGAGCGCCGTCTCGATCGACTCGGTGAGGCGCTGCTGCTGCGAACCCTTGACCTGGAGTCGGTCGACCACAACGTCGATCGTGTGCTTCTTCTGCTTCGCGAGCTTAGGCGGCTCATCGGCCAGCATGTGCACCTCGCCGTCGACGACCGTGCGGCTGAAGCCTTGTGTCTGCAGCTGACGGAACAGCTCGAGGTACTCGCCCTTGCGGCCACGGATAACCGGCGCGAGCACCTGGAAACGGGTGCCCTCCTCGCCCTCCAGGATGCGGTCGACGATCTGCTGCGGGGTCTGGCGCGCGATGCGCTCGCCACACTCGGGGCAGTGCGCCCGGCCGGCGCGAGCGTAGAGCAGGCGGAGGTAGTCGTAGACCTCAGTGATTGTGCCGACCGTCGAGCGCGGATTGCGGCTCGTGGACTTCTGATCGATCGAGACCGCAGGTGACAGGCCCTCGATGAAGTCGACGTCGGGCTTGTCCATCTGCCCGAGGAACTGCCGCGCGTACGCCGACAGCGACTCGACGTAGCGGCGCTGGCCCTCGGCGAAGATAGTGTCGAATGCGAGGGATGACTTGCCCGAGCCCGAAAGGCCCGTGAACACGATCAGCGAGTCTCGTGGGAGGTCGAGCGAGACATCCTTGAGGTTGTGCTCTCGTGCGCCGCGGATGACGAGGCGATCAGTCACTGGCTCCCCTGAGGAAAGTAGACGAAAATGGGCAGAACTCCGCCCCTCGTCATCGTAACGACGGGGTCCGACACTTTACTTCCGGAGCCCGACGTCGCCCTCATCACACCGCCCCCGGGTGGGCGTGGACGCTGGCGCACCGCCGAGGGGTGGTTCTGGCAGGCTGGGGCCATGACGTACACCGGAGAAGTCGAGGTCGGCGGTCCAGCCGACACCGCGGACGCAAATGACCTGCAGATCACCAAGATCGCGGTCGGCGAGATGAACAACAACGCCTACCTGCTGCGTTGCGCGCTCACCGGCGAGCAGACCCTGATCGACGCCGCCAACGAGGCCGACCGTCTGCTCGAACTGATCGGTGACCGCGGCTTGGCCCGCGTCGTGACGACCCACCGCCACGGCGACCACTGGCAGGCGCTCGAGGCCGTCGTCGAAGCGACCGGTGCCGAGACCGTCGCCGGCGAGCGGGATGCCGATGAGCTGCCCGTCCCCGTCGCCACCCGCGTCCAGACTGGAGCCCGCGTGCGCGTCGGCTCGTGCGAGCTCGAAGTCATTGAGCTGGTCGGCCACACGCCCGGCTCGATCGCCCTCGCCTACGACGACCCGGACGGCATCGTCCACCTCTTCACGGGCGACTCGCTCTTTCCCGGCGGCGTCGGCAAGACGTGGGCACCCGAGGACTTCGCGACCCTGATCGACGACGTCGAGACCAAGATCTTCGGCCGCTTCGCCGATGACACCCATGTCTACCCCGGACACGGCAGTGACACGACCCTCGGCGCCGAGCGCCTCCATCTCGCAGAGTGGCGCGAGCGCGGTTGGTAGGCGGGCGCGCTCGACAGCGGCGGGTCAGCTCCGGGGCTTGAGCTTGCTAGCGGGGAGCCACGCGATCTGGGATGCCTCGCTGTAGCGCTGGGTCCGACTGGGGACAACGTAGACGACCTGCGCCTCGTAGCCGTCGGATGTTCGGCGCCAGCCGATCACGAGGCCCGGATACTCCTGGGCAATCTGGGTCGAGAGATTCGAGAGGTTGACCCACACGTGATAGACCGGCGGCGTCTGTGGCACCTCGACGGCATACGGGTCAGCCGCCGCCGCTGGCCTGCCGTTGGTCGTCCCGTTCGGATTCACACAACCAGGATACGCTCATTCGAACAGGTGTTCTACTTGGTCCGGCAGGCCCGGAACTTCCCGCCTAGGCCTTTCGCGTCGGGCGGGTACATCGTGATGCACGTGAGGCCGTCGGCGAACTTCGGAATCTGCTCAGGCACATGCGGCAGCATCGGCGCACGCGGCAGTGCAGGCGCAGGCGCAGGCGCAGGCGCAGGCAGCGGATCCTGCCACGGTCCCGAGCCGATGCGGATCTCCGGGACGGGCAGCGGCTTGGTCGTGCGCGGGTACGGCATGACGACGACGTCCGATTGGCCA